>JBATHN010000259.1:0-6008 GCA_049666885.1 Desulfobacterales bacterium | reverse complement strand
CGGCAATTAATCAAAGAAGCCACCATGACGCGCTGCCGAGTGCCGTTGGTTGAAGTCGGTTGTGGTATATAGAGGACGCTCTCATCATTTAAACTATTTTAATAGTTGTAGGTTACGGTGTCATGGGCAAAAACAAAACAATGTTTACACTTTAAATCTTATACCAAGAAAGGTGGTGGATAAAATGACACAAGAGGAAAAACGAGTTGTTGTTCCCGAGGTTAATATTAATCATAATGAAGACAATACAGGCTTGGAGATCCGGGTAGATTTGGTTGGGGCTTCAAAAGAAAGCGTTGATCTCGATATGGGTGAGAAGGGTTTTTGTTTAAAAGCCGAAGCTGAGGATTTTCGATATGAGAATTGCTTTATGCTTGCCCATTCGGTCAAGTCCAAAGAAGCGAAAGCAAAATTTACTTCCGGACTATTGAAGATTATGGTTCCATTTAAAGATGCCGTTCATGGACATAAAGTGACCGTCGAATAGATCATGAGTCTTCAGTATAGGGCACTTATCAAGGAGTCACGGTTGGTAAGGTAAACTGTAAAATTCATTGAATCCCAAAAAAATTCTGCCATCTCAACAAACAAAAGCAGAGTCATCGAGGCTCTGCCCTGGCGCAATAACCGTTCACAGGGTTTCAAAGTCCGATGCGCTTCAAACAACCTAATAGTAAGCGTTTACAGGGTGTCGCAGGTGCAAGGCGTCGGGCGCGCAGACATACTTTTGTACTTCAAGTGCCTAGCAGATACGGTGCCCTGTGAACGCTTACCGATAATTTAGTCTTTTATCAATTCATGCAGGCTTTTGACTTCGGTCTCGCTGAGGTACCGCCACCGGCCCTTCTCCAGTCGACCCAAAAGAATGGAGGCCACCCGGATGCGCTTCAGCTTCACGACCCGGTTGCCCACCTTTCTGACCATTCGACGAATCTGCCGGTTCCGGCCTTCCTTGAGGACAATCCTGAAGCGCCTATCGGACAACTTCCGCACACCGGCCGGGCGGGTGCGGGTTCCCATTAACGGCAGGCCGGCAGCGAGTTTATGAAGGGCGTGAACCGGAATCGGTTTGGTGACGGTCACCTCGTATTCCTTTTCATGGTCGAATGACGGGTGGCTCAAACGGTGGTGGAGTCTGCCGTCATTGGTGAGCAAGATCAGACCGGTGGAATCCTTGTCCAATCGTCCCACCGGGTAAACCCGTTGATCGACGGCGACCAGATCGACAACGGTTTTCTCTCCCGGATGATCACAACTGGTCACATAGCCTTCCGGCTTGTTCAGGGCAATATAAACGGCCTCCGGCTTCCACAGAATCGCAGTGCCGTCCACGGCGATCCGGTCTGCCCCCGGATCGACCTTGCTGCCCAGCTGCGTGACCGTCTCTCCATTGACGGTCACACGGCCTTGGCGAATAAAGTCTTCGCCCCGGCGACGGCTGCAGAAACCGGCAGCCGAAAGGAACTTCTGCAGGCGGATAAGGGACATAGTCTTTAAAAAAGGCGGTCGCACGCTTCTGACAAAGGTAGACGCGGGTGCGAAAAAGAATCAACTCCTGTAATCGGCATTGATTTTGACATAGTCGATCGAGAAATCACAGGTCAGAACCGATGCGCTGCCACTGGCCATTTTCAGGTCGATCGTAATCACGAATTCCGGTTTTTTGAGCACGGCCGTTGCTTGCGCTTCAATCGGCTTTCCCCGGCCGAGCCCGTCTTTGACCATCATCACCTCGTCGAAGTAGATATCGACCCGCGCCGGATCGATCGGAACACCCGCCCGACCGGCCGCCGCCAGTATTCTGCCCCAATTGGCGTCCTGACCGAACAGGGCGGTTTTCACCAAACTGGAGTTCGCCACCGTGTCGGCCACGCTGCGGGCATCTGGGTCGGAGGCCGCTCCGTTCACCCGCACTTCGACCAGTTTGGTGGCCCCTTCACCGTCCTTGACGCAGAGTCGCGCCAGATGCAGCAGGGCATCGTCCAGAACGCTCTGGACCACCTGGTGCGCTTCGCGCGTCTCGGCCGCCACGCCGGAGGCGCCGTTGGCCAGGAAGATCACCGTGTCGTTGGTGCTCATGTCACCGTCTACGGTGATACGGTTGAAAGACCGGTCGACGGCGGTCTTCAACATGGCCTGCATGACTGTTGCCCGCAGCTCGATATCACTGATGACAAAACAGAGCATGGTCGCCATGTCGGGCCGGATCATGCCGGCCCCCTTGGCAACCGCAGCGAGATGAAAGCCTTTGCCGTCGAGCTGACTTTCCACAGCAACCACCTTCGGGACCGTGTCGGTGGTCATAATCGCCTTGGCCAAATCGGACAGCCCTTCCGGTTTCAGCGCGCCAAGCAGGGCCGGGACGGCCGTTTTGATTTTTTGGATCGGCAGTTGTTGGCCGATCACACCGGTTGAAGCCACCAGTATTTGCTCCACGGGCAGATCGAGTCCGTCGGCAACGGCTTTTGCCATGGCCAGCGCGTTCTGCATCCCCTGCTCACCGGTGCAGCAGTTGGCATTGCCGCTGTTGACGACGATGGCGCGGCCTTTGCCGGATTCTATTCTCTTGCGGTCCAAAACGACCGGTGCGGCTTGAATCCGGTTGCGCGTAAAAACGCCGGCTGCGGCAGCCGGAACAGTCGAAAAGATAAGCCCCAGGTCCTTTTTGCCGTTTTTTTTCAGTCCGGCGGCCACACCGGCCGCCTGGAATCCGTTGACGAAAAGTGTCTCTTTCATGTCATTGTAACCTTCCCTATCGGGCATGGCCGGTAACGACGAACCGGAAACAAATGGGACGGCACTGTGCCCCCGGCAAAGTGAAAGGCTTCCCGCAAACCCGCCGCCGCCAGGCTGAACGTTCGTGATGGCAAGAAATCAAAAGTAATCGTTATTGTACCACATAACTATGAAAAAACGCTCGCTCGAAAACTCCCGAGACCCTTTCCAGAATGGGGTAAAAAGTCTTTTGGAACATTTTGTTCTGTGTTACAAGCGCAAAATTCGACGCCGGTCCATAGCTCCGGCAGGTCGGATGTGCGGTTTGACAGCCGCCGGGGATTCCCATACGATTCGCACAAACCCGTTTTTATTCAAGAGGCACCGAGACTGAAAATGAAACCGTTATCCGTTTTTTGCCGCGATTGTGGACATCGCCTTGAACTGCAAAAAACCTGAAAAACTGTTTACCTGTATTGCAGGTCGTGCAATACCACCCATCCTATTCAGATCTTTTCTGAGAGTTTCGATGAATCGTTTGAAGACGCCCTGGCCGACATAAGATGCGACAGGTTGTGATATTTGATCGTTCTCGACAGCATATTTCCGGTTTTCGGCCTCATTTTCCTGGGCGTCGTTTTAAAGCGCATGCATCTGACAACCGATGCGTTTCTTTCGACCTCAGATCGATTGGTCTACTTTGTTTTTTTCCCGCTCATGCTGTTTTGGAAAATAGGCGGTGCCGGGACCGTCACGATCGACTGGTCCCTTTGTGCCGCCAGCCTGGGCGCTCTCTTTTTCATTTACGGGTTGAGCTGGCTCGGCATTCGAACCTTCAAGGTCACAAATTATCAGGCCGGAACTTTTTCGCAGAGCTGCTACCGCTTCAACACTTACATCGGCATGGCCGTTATCATCAATTCCTTGGGGGAAGAAGCCGTCGGCATCTTCGGTATTCTGATTGGGTTCATGATTCCGATCGTCAACCTGCTCGCCGTCACGACCCTGATCTGGTACTCCGGCAAGACAGTCACCGCACACGAAAGAAATCGCCTGCTCTTTCGGGCCCTCATCTCGAACCCCTTGATCATCGGTTGTGTCGCCGGTATTTTATACGCCCATATTTTTCGACGTTTTCCGGTTTTTATGGACAATACGTTGCGACTCACCAGTCTCGTGACCCTGCCGCTGGCACTGCTGTCGATCGGCGGCAACCTGACCTTTTCGAATTTTATAGCGTACTATAAACCATCCCTGCTCGCCGCAGCCATAAAGCTGTTGGCGCTGCCGGCAGCCGGTTTCTTTTTTCTGCAGCTGTTCAAAGTGACCGGATTGTCGCTGCAGGTCGGCCTGCTGTTTTTCGCCTTGCCGACCTCTACCGCCATCTTCATATTGTCTTCGCAACTCAACAGCGACATCCGGCTTGCATCCGCCGCAATCGTGATCTCGACCCTGCTCGGGATCGTTTCGCTCACGCTGGTGTTGACCCTCATCACATAGCGGAACACTCATATGAAACTTAACGGTACTATACCCAATAGAACGGTAATCAGTAGAGAAACTATCCCGGGTGTTGAGGTATTCAGAAATATCAAATTCCAAGCACCAAATTCCAAGGAAATCCCAAATCTCAATATCCAATGACCCAAACAGGTTTGTCATTTTGAATTTTGGTCATTGTGATTTGGTTGTTATTTGTTATTTGCGATTTGAAATTTTTCACCGAAATTTAAAAGTTTCCTCTTCGATTAAAATAGGTGCTTGTGCCAAAGTCAGCGCTCATATGAAACTCTATGAGGCATCGATTTAATCTTCGGTTACACTTTCGGGGTTGATTCCAGTGGCCGCCATGCAGCTTAGCAATTTCAAGATAACCATTGAATACGACGGTTCCGGCTTCCATGGTTGGCAGCGGCAGAAAGGGCACATGACCGTTCAGGAGGAAATCGAAAACGCCCTCCATACCGTGACCCGGCAAAAAATCGCGGTTATCGGCTCCGGACGCACCGATGCCGGGGTTCACGCCTTAGGCCAGGTGGCCAGTTTTAAATGCCTCACGCGTTTGGGTCCCAGAACAATCCAAAAAGCCCTCAATAGTCTTCTGCCGGATGCCATCGTCATCCGAGACTGCAAACCGGTTGCGCCGAAATTTCACGCCCGCTACGATGCCAGGTGCAAAACCTACCGCTACCGCATCTTGAACCACCCCCTGGCGGTGGCCGTCGGACGTCAATACGCCTGGCACATTCGCCGTCCACTCGATCTCGATGCCATGCGCAGGGCCGCCGCCATTCTGGTCGGCCGTCACGACTTCACGGCATTTGAAGGAGCCGGCAGCCCACGATCACATGCGGTTCGGCAAGTCTTCAAATCCATTATCGACAGGGAAGAAAAAGCCGAATTTCTGGCGTTCAACATCGCTGCCGACGGTTTCCTGCGGTTCATGGTGCGGAACATCGTCGGGACACTGGTGTTGGTCGGCAGTGGTAAGATCGGTGTGGCGGATTTCGAAGAGATTTTGCTGTCAAGGGAGCGCAAACGCGCCGGCGCCACAGCGCCTCCGCACGGCTTGTTTTTGATGTGCGTCAGCTATGATTGCCTCTAATGAAACCGTGGATGAACCCTAACTAAAAGCCAATAACTACGGGGTGAATCGGGATAGCAACCATCGAATCCGTGTAAACACCCGTTGTGGTGTGCGGGTACCCTTACTCGCGCTCAGGGGCGGTTTCCCCGGTCTGCTGGTGGCTGCGCTTGATCCCCTGGATCTGCTGGTTGTAGAAGGCAATCACTTCCCTTCTGCCCAGCATCCCGATCAATATGCTGTGGTCATCGTCTGCCACCACCGGCAGGCTGTCAATATTCCTGATGGTAAACTTCTGCAACACGGAGTTCAGGTCTTCCGAAGGGGTGGCGAAGATGATCGTGGAAGTACCGATGTCCTTCATGACCACCAATTCTTCGATCTCCTGTGAAAAAAGGACTCCTCTTACGTCGTTGATTGAAAATATGCTTACCAGCCGCTGGTCCTGGTCCATGACCGGAAAGTAATGCTGGTCAGTCCTGGAAAAGTAATTCTTAAAATCCGAAAAGGTCATGTCCTGTGGTATCAGCCGGACTTTTTTAACCAGATCCATTAGATCGCGCACCCGGATCGTCTGGAGGATATCGACGAAGAACTCTCCGGCGTGGGCCGGTGAATCGACCCTGCTTTTGACCTGACGATGAAATATGGTCCATTTCCGCGCGGCAAGGTAGCAGACCGAACAGACGGCTAAGCTCGGCAGCAGCAG
>JBATHN010000258.1:0-23281 GCA_049666885.1 Desulfobacterales bacterium | reverse complement strand
AGAACCGTGGCATTGCTTTTCGACACCTGAAAGATCATCTGGAAGACCTCGCGCATCTTGTTGCTGTTGCCGATAATGTTGGTTATGCGGTACTTGTTTTCCAGCTCCTTCCTGAGCCTGCGGTTCTCATCCCGCAGCTGATCCTTTTCGCGCTGAATGGTTTCCAGGTTTATCACGTGCTGAGCCACCATGGTGGCGACCACGGAAAGCAGTTTTTTACCTTCGGCCAGGTTGTAACTTTCATCATAGAGACGGTCGACGCTCAGAGCGCCCACCACTTGGTTGCCTTTCTTGATGGGCGTGCAGAAAAATGACAGTTCACGGAAATCTCTCGACCTGCGCGAGGCCGTGCGATCAAGAAAATGGGGTTCCTCACTGATTTTAGGGATGGCGATCATCTTTCCGGATTGAATGACACGGCCGGTGATCCCCTCACCGAGTTGATATTTGACTCGCGAAACCGCACTCTTGGATATGCCGTGGGCGACCTCGATGTGGATCTCGTTGCGCAGCGGATCGAGGATCGTAATCGTGCCGCGCTCCATTTCCAAAGACGAAGACAGAATGTCCAACACTTTGTATAAGGATTTTTTGAGATCCAGATGCTCGTTGAGTGCCTTGCTGATTTCATACAGCAGCGTTGTCTCTTCGAACCGTTTGATGTCATCCATTACAGGGGTCTGCTTTCAAAAAAATAAATTCCAAAATGATTGTAATGCGTCAAATTAATACATATTTGTAGTTTTTCAAACCCTCCTGCAGAAAATAGAATCAGAGAAGATGCTGGAAACGGCTCTGAAGAATGTCCAGGATCCGCTGCACAACTTCGTTGGGACTCATATCACTGCAGTCGATGCTGACATCGGCATATTTCAGGTACAGCTGGCGGCGCTCGGCATAAAGCACCGCGAGGCTCTGGCCCGGTGCCATGGCAATCCCCCGGCTGTCCAGGTTGTCGATTCGGGATTGCAGGCATTTTGGATCGGCATCCAAATGACAGACCACGGCACCGGATTTGAGGTGCCGCATGGCTTTCTCGCTGTAAACCACGCTGCCCCCCGTGGCGATCACATGAGCCTCGACGGACACCGCCAGAATTGCACGCTCTTCGATGCGGCCGAAGGTCGCCAGGCCGTCGGTATCGATGATTTCCTGGAGACGGCGACCTTCACGCATCTGAATCGTAATGTCGGTGTCCAGGAAAGCATAGCCGAGACGCTCCGCCAAGAGCATGCCGATGGTCGTTTTTCCGACACCCGGCATCCCGATCAATATGACGTTTCTGCTGGACGGCATTCTTCCGGTCATCGACAAGATAAAGTATGGTATGTGTTATTGCGGCATCCGGCCATTCGGAGGGCCGATAACAATGAGTTCAATCGATTCCCTTAGAGAGAAAAAAAAAGAAAGTCATCGAAACGCCCAAGCAAAAGGATGCAGACAGGTGGGACAAGAAAAACCTGGAGGTGCTGCGCGCCCTGGTTGTCTGATCCTGGCACCCCCGCTCCCCAGCGGACTGGTATTGTTCCCCATGACCTCCGGGACCGATAGGACGGTTGGGTGTCTTCTTCAATCCGGCGACTTCCAGCAGTCGGGTATAATAACAGCGATGGCACATATTTTGGGAGTCCGCCGGGAGTCGACCGTCATCCGGCCGAGGCCGCAGCGGGAGAGCGTCGCCCGGCTGTCAGTCGCTCGATGAGGAGCGAAATGAGAAATCCACCACCGGCTACCAGGATAATGGCGGCACCGGAGGTCAAATTGAACCGGTATGCCAGGTAGAGACCGAGAACGGTGAATATGATGCTCAACGCGCTCGAATAGACCATCATAGCGGTCAGCGATCGGGCATATTTTTCACTGATGAAAGGCGGAATCGTCAGCAGGGCGATAACCAGGATCAATCCCACGACCTGTATGATCATCACAATCGATACCGCCACGAGCCCGATCAGCAGAAAATAGAGTCGGCGCACCGCTACTCCCCTGATCTGGGCAAATTCTTCGTCGTAGGACATGGACAGATAGTCGTTGTAGAAATAAGTCACCACGCCGATGTTCACCATCGCCACAGCCAGCATGACCCAGAGATCCGACACAGGAACGGTAAGGATGCTTCCGAAAAGATAGCTCATCAAATCGACATTGTATCCCGGTGTCAGGTCCAGCAGGATGACCCCCAACGCCATCCCCACCGCCCATAAGACGCCGATAATCGTGTCCGAACGATGCTTGGCCTTCACGGTTACGGCCGCCATGGTCATGGCGACCGCAAGCGAAAATCCGGTCGTACCTGCCATATACGGCAGCCCGAAGAAAAAAGCGATCCCGATTCCACCATAGGCGGCGTGGGCAATCCCGCCCGCAAGAAAGACAATCCGGTTGACGACCACCAGCGTACCGATCACGCCGCAGATCACGCTCGTCAGCAACCCGGCCGCCAAGGCGGTGCGCATGAAGTCATACTGTAGCGCTTCAATCATGTTTACCATCCACCGCCAGAAAAGATTAAGCCCAAGTATGTCCGTCTTCAAGGGCGCCTTTGGCCGCAAGCGACCAATCTGATCGAAGAGGAAACGTTTAAGTTCCGGTGAAAAATTCCAAATAGCAAATAACGAATAAATCACAATGACCAAGATTCAAAATCACAAACCGGTTTGGGTCATTGGATATTGAAATTTGGGATTCATTGGAATTTGGCGCTTGAAATTTGAGATTTCTGAATACCTCAATACCCGGTAGACAGTATCTCTAAAAATTACCTTTCTATTTGAGCATAGTGCCGTTAAGTTTCATATGAGGGTAATTCGTGAATTTTAGAGTGGGTCCTTGGGGTTCACGAAAAAATAAGTTCGCAATTTTGGGCGTTGCGGCGCCCGCCTGGCAAGGCGCGAAAACGCAGGATTATCTTGATATTCCGAGTTTTCGCAACGCGGCCAGACGGGATGCATCGGCGTCCAAAATGTGAAGTTATTTTAGAGTGAGCCCTTCGTGCTCTTTGAGCACCCGGTGGGGTATTCCGTGCGCAATCAGTTCCACCGGACAGTTTTCATCCAACGAACACCGATACATCGATGCGATCATCTCTTCGGTTATCTCGCCCTGGTCATGGTAATGCAAGGTGCGGTTGATACAGGCCACGGATTTAACATAGCGTGAGAGCGCCATCAGATCATGGCTGGCTAAAACGATCGTCATCTCTCGGCTGAGCTCGTTCAGCATTTCATAAAAAGCGTGCTGGCCTGTGGCATCGATGCTGGCCGTGGGTTCATCCAATAAAAGAATTTCCGGGTTGGTCACGAGCGCCCGCGCAATGAAAACCCGCTGCCGCTGCCCGCCCGAAAGTTCACCGATGCGACGATCGCCGTAAACCCTCATCTGCATTGCTTCCAGCGCCCTATGCGCGGCCAGTCGGTCCTGGCGTGAATGCCGCGCCCATCTTTTGCCGGGGTTGAGCAAACCCATGAGAACCACATCCAGGGCTGAAATCGGAAACCGCTGGTTGATGTGAATGTTCTGAGGAACGTAACCGATACGATGCGACACCCTGCGCGGGGGTTGGCCGAGAACATGAATTTTGCCCTTGCCCGGTGTATACAATCCCAACAGAATCTTTAGCAGCGTGGTTTTGCCGCCACCGTTGGGTCCGATCATGGCCATGAAATCACCGGCTTTGATCTCGAGGTTGATATCCTGGAGAACCGGTTGGCCGTTAAAGTAAAAATCGAGATCGTGGATTTCGACGACGGGTTCGCTCATGGGTATTTTTAGCTGGTCTTCTTCGAACGGCGGAGCCACTTTCTGCGGGTTCGCCTCTCGGTCGCAGGCCGACGGGTCTACGACCGGGATCCGGATGCAATTAATTTGCACAATAATGCGGATGTCAATCGAATGTCTACATTTTTCTTCGAAGTGCCCACCTAATAGGGCGAATCCGGTTTATATGCGGTGTCGAATAAATGAGCACATTCTATTTTGTAAGGGTAAATCATGTTTTCTCAGACTTTGCGGGTCTGCCGGCCGCCTGGTGCCCGCCAGGTAGAGACATTTTTGATTTTACCGGCAAGCTGTGTTACAAATTAGCCATTTTTGCGGTTTCGGCTTACCCCGAATCGCGCGAAGCCAATGGGTAAGAAACTCGGTTATGAAGGACCACAGGAGCATGGACTCGATTTTGATCGTCAACGCCCGGATCGTCAACGAGGGAGAGGTTCGACTCGGCGATGTCTTCATCGCCGACGGCCGAATCGCGCAAGTGGGACCGAATCTGTCATCGCAGCCGGCGGCCAGGGTCATCGATGCCGCCGGGCGAATACTGCTTCCCGGCATGATAGACGACCAGGTCCATTTCCGTGAACCGGGTCTGACCCACAAAGGTGATATCTACAGCGAATCAAGGGCCGCCATCGCCGGCGGCATCACGAGCTACATGGACATGCCGAACACGCAGCCGCCGACCACCACTCAGTTGCTTCTGGAAGAAAAATTCTCGCTGGCCGTCGGGCGATCCTTCGCCAACTATTCGTTTTATCTGGGCGGCACCAACGACAACATCGATGAAATCGTGGCCCTCGACCCCCGCGCTGCTTGCGGCGTAAAAGTTTTCATGGGAGCTTCAACCGGCAATCTGCTGGTGGACGACCCGAAAGCGCTTGAAAAAATATTCTCCCAAGCGCCCACCCTGGTGGCCACTCACTGTGAAGATACCCCGACCATCAAAGCCAATGAAGCTAAGATGCGCGCCAGGTATGGCCAAGACATCCCCATGACGGCTCACCCGTACATCCGCAGTGAAGAGGCGTGCTTCCTCTCCTCGGCTCTAGCGGTCGATCTGGCCCGCCGCTTCAACACACAACTGCATCTGCTGCACTTGACCACGGCCAGGGAGACGACCCTGCTGTCGGAGGGCGCTGTGGATAGCAAACGGATCAGCGCCGAGGTATGCGTGCACCACCTCTTTTTCGACGACGGTGATTATGCGACCCGGGGCACCCGCATCAAGTGCAATCCCGCCATTAAAACCGCCGGCGACAGGCATGCACTGGTCGACGCGGTCAAGAACAACCGGATCGACGTGATCGCCACCGATCACGCCCCACACACTCTCTCCGAAAAGCAGAATTTGTATTTCAAGGCCCCGGCCGGACTGCCTTTGGTGCAGCACGCCTTGGTCTGTGTGTTGGAACTTCATCACGACGGGCTTTTTTCACTGCCGCTGATCGCCGAAAAAATCGCGCATGCCCCGGCACGGCTGTTCCGGTTGAAGGACCGCGGATTCATTCGTGAAGGCTACTGGGCCGATCTGACCCTGATCGACTTGAACCGCCCGCAACCTGTCGACGAACATCCGATCCTGTACCGCTGCGGCTGGTCCCCCTTCGAAGGGCTGACCTTTCGCTCATCGGTGGCCGCCACCATCGTTTCCGGGCACCTGGCATTCTATCAGGGGTATATTGACCCCCAACCCGCCGGCAAACGTCTGCAGATTGACCGCTGACCCCCTTTGTGGAGTTGAAGCCGCATGTCGAACGCGATAGAAGTTCAAGACCTGCTGAAACGCTTTGACGGGGTTGCGGCTGTAAACGGCATCTCGTTCTCCGTGGCAAAAGGCGAATTTTTCGGTCTGCTGGGCCCCAACGGCGCCGGTAAGACCACGACGATCCGGATGCTCTATGGTTTTTCACCGGCCACCGGCGGCAATCTGAACGTATTCGGCCTCGACATAAAAACCCACTGGCGCTCCATCAAATCCCGCATCGGCGTCTGCCATCAGGAGAACACCCTCGACCCGGACCTGACGGTCGAACAGAACCTGCATGTCTATGCCCGCTATTTTTCGATCCCGAAAAAGGAAGCCGTCGAACACGCACGCGAACTGCTCGACTTCTTCGCCCTGACCCATAAGAAAGATGCCAAGGTCATGGAGCTCTCGGGCGGAATGGCACGACGGTTGATTTTAGCCCGGGCATTGATCAACCGGCCCGACCTGCTGATATTAGACGAGCCGACCACCGGACTCGATCCTCAGTCCCGCCACCAGGTGTGGGACAAGTTGGCGACACTGAAAGCCACCGGCCTGACGATTCTGATGACCACCCATTACATGGAGGAGGCCTCGCGGCTCTGCGATCGTCTGGTGATCATCGATCATGGCCGCATTCTGGTCGACGGCAGTCCGGCGGATCTGATTGCCCGTCACGCCGGCAGCAGTGTGGTCGAAATCGAGGGCCCCGATCAAGCGCTGAGGGATTACGTGATGGAAAACCGCGTCGAACACGACGACCTGGAACATCGCCTGATCCTGTACGTACCGGAGGGGGCGGAACTGCACAACACGATCCGCGATCGTTTTTGTTCCGAAAAATGCATTTTTCGAAACAGCACCCTGGAGGATGTGTTTCTGCGCATGACGGGAAGGGAGCTCAGGGAATGATCGACTGGTCGGTTTATTCGTGGCGTTTTTTACGGGTATGGGAGCGAAACCTGGTGGTCTATCGGAAAATTTGGAAGGTCAATTTCATCACGCCGCTGCTCGAACCGCTGTTTTACATTATGGCTTTTGGTCTGGGATTCAGCGGCCTGATCGGCACCGTTCGCTATGCCGGCCTTGGGCTGTCTTACACGGCATTCATCGCACCGGCGTTGGTCGCAACAGCCGTAATGTGGAACGCGTTCTTCGAAACCACCTATGGGTCTTTCGTCCGCATGTACTACCAGAAAACCTTTGACGGCATGCTGTCCACGCCGTTGTCGTTGGAGGAAATCATCATCGCCGAAATTGTGTGGAGCGCCACCAAGGCGGTGGGCGCGGCCACTGTCATGCTGCTGGTTTTAGGGGTGCTTGGATATGTCCATTTTCCTCTTGGCCTGCTGCTGATCCCCATGGCCCTGCTGGGGGGTCTGGCATTCGGTGCCGTGGGCATGTTTTTCACCGGCATCGTGCCCACGATCGACATGTTCAATCTGCCGATATTTTTGTTCGTCACGCCGATGTTTCTGTTCAGCGGAACTTTTTTTCCGGTATCCAACCTGCCTTCGTGGGCCCAGCCGGTGGCGCTGGTTTTTCCGCTCTACCACCTAACGGAACTGGCGCGCTGTTTCAGTCTAGGGGCCCGCGAGACACCGCCAGTGCTCAGTATTCTTTATCTGCTGCTCTTTTTTGTGATTTTCGCCGTTCTGGCCTTGAGGGCAATGCGCCGGCGGTTGATCAAGTAGAATTATGATTGCCTGAAGACCTTCATTCCGTCCTTGCCGTCCTGAACCGTATAGCCGAGAGCTTGAATCTCATCCCGCAATCGGTCGGAGGCTTTCCAGTTCTTCTCGGTCCGGGCCTTTCGGCGCGCTTCAATCAGCTTGAATACCTCCGCCGGCAGGCGCTCTTCTCTACCCACCTGATCGAGGTCCAGTGCCAGCACCCGGCCGAAATCCGACACGGTTGCCAACCGGTCTGCTTCGTCGAGATCCGCTTTCAAGGTCTCCTGCACGACGGCCATGGCCCGCGGCATGTTTAAATCGTCATTTATGGCCTCTATAAACCGGAGCCTGAAATCCGGAAGGATTTTTCCCTCACCCTTCTGCGAGCCCATGAGGCTGCGGACCTGGTTCTGCAGGTGGGCCAGACCGTTACGCGCCGCCTCCAGAGATTCATCGCTGAACTCCATCGGCTTGCGGTAGTGAGTGAGAAATGCGGCAAAACGATAGACGAGCGGGCTGATTCCGTTTTGGGTGAACGTGGCGTCGAGGGTCAGAAAATTATCGGCACTCTTGGCCATTTTCTTACCGCCGGCAATGTTCAGAAACGCCCCGTGCATCCAGAAATTGAAAAACTTTTTACCGGTGGCCGCCTCCGACTGGGCAATCTCGTTGGTGTGATGCACGTCGATGTGATCGGTCCCCCCGCAGTGGATATCGAGATGATCATCCAAAAACTTCATGCTCATAGTCGAACATTCGATGTGCCAGCCAGGGAAACCCTTGCCCCAAGGAGAATCCCATTCCATTTGGCGATTGGCGTCTTCGGGTGAAAATTTCCACAGTGCAAAATCGGTCGGATTGCGCTTCGCGGGATTCCTTTCCACCCGGGCCCCCTCCTGGAGCGCATCGAGATTCTGGTTGGACAGTTTGGCGTAATTCTCGACGCGGGAAGTATCGAAGTAGATCCCGTCCCCGGTCTGGTAAGTGTATCCTTTTTCTTCCAGGGTCCGAATCAGTGCGACCTGATCGGGTATCGTGTCGGTAGCCTTGCACCAGACGTCCGGCGGCAGGATGTTCAATTGATCCATGTCTTTTTGAAACGCCCGGGTGTAAAACTCGGCGATATCCCAGGCGGTTTTACCCTCCCGTGCGGCACCTTTTTCCATTTTGTCTTCGCCCATGTCCCGGTCGCCGGTCAGGTGGCCGACATCAGTGATGTTCATCACATGCTTCAAACGAAAATCGTTGTAGAGCAGCACGCGCTTTAGAGTATCTTCAAAGAGATAGGTTCTCAGGTTGCCGATATGGGCGTAGTTGTATACCGTGGGTCCACAGGTGTACAGACCGACATAATCTTCGTGCAGCGGCCGGAAAGGCTCTTTGCTGCGGGACAGTGTGTTGTAGAGAATCAATGTCGACATGGTGATAAAAATCGGCTTCCTACCGTTATTGAAAAAAATGCCCGCATCAGCGGGAGTTTTTGATTATCCTCTGCCGATGGTGCAGATAGAACAGCAGAGAGGCTCCGCAACCGATCATCAACAGGCACAGTAACTGTCCCATCGATAATGAAAAAAGAACAAATCCCAGGTGGGCGTCGGGCTGTCGGAAGTATTCGATAAAAAACCGCACCGTACCGTACCCGATCAGGTAAAGCGCCAGCATCGCCCCCGGTATGCGGAGCTTTTGTCTCAAACTCCACAGAACCACGAAAAGAAAAACACCCTCGAATAGGGCTTCGTAGAGCTGCGACGGGTGCCTCAGCTGGCTGCCGGGCGCCAGAGGAAACAACATGCCGATAGGAGCGGACGTGACACGGCCGTAAAGCTCACCGTTGATGAAATTGCCGATTCGACCGAAGGTGTATCCCAGTGGAATGGCGGGAATAAAAAGGTCGGCCACCTCGAGCATACTAAGGCCGTTCTTACGGCAGTAGAGCCAGGTGAAAAGGATAACGCAGATCAGACCGCCGTGAAAAGACATTCCGGTAATACCGGTAAACTTGAATCCGTTCGAAAGGTCGAAGGGCAGAATGATTTCCAGCGGATGCTTGAGGTAATAGGACAGGTTGTAAAAGAGCACGTAACCGAGACGACCGCCGACAATGACCCCCAACATCATGGCGGTGATGAGCGCCTGGACCTGCTCGGAGGTCAACTCGAAACGCTCCTCGTGTTTAAGCCGGTAGGTGACAAGCATGTACGTCACGGCAAAAGCGACGACATACATCAGCCCGTAGTATTGCAGCTTGAATCCGCCGATATCGAGAATAACCGGGTCAAGGTGTTGGGGAATGTGCTGCCACCAGTGCCAGAAGTCGTTCATCACCTGACGGTCCGACCGAATCGTCCAACGCAATCTGAGTTGCAGAAGAGAGCCATGTCCGTGGGCAGATGCTTTAAAAAGATTGACATCACAAATGTAAAGAAATCTTTGGTCGGTCTTGTGTCCGTCATGCCGTCGATCATCGATCCGTCAATCCGGTTCCCGTTCGTATCAAGTTTTCGTCAGGCTTGTATCAAGCGGCCTTTTCTTCCATCGCCTTGCTGTACTTGCCGTAACGTGCCGCGCCGTTGCAACTGGCCCGATGGTGGAACACTCTCTGGGCTGCGTCAACGGCATCGGCCCGCCCCTGCCAGGCTTTAAGGGTATGCTCCTGTAGGGCTCGGCCGTAGGAAAAGCTGAGTTCCCATGGCTGCTTTCCGAGTGCGTTCATCGCATTCAGATGCTCGGTCGCCAACTCGGAACTCTGGCCACCCGAAAGAAAAACGATCCCGGGCACGGCCGCCGGCACGACCTGCCGGAACGTGCGCACTGTCCTTTCGGCCACTTCCGCGACACCGGCCTGTTTCGGACACTCTGTTCCGGATAGAACCATGTTCGGTTTGAGTAGCATACCTTCCAACAGGACGCAATGTTCAAAGAGCGCGCTGAAAACACCTTTTAGGGTGGCAGCCGTCACGTCCTGACAGCGCTGTATGTCATGTGGCCCGTCCATGAGCACCTCGGGTTCGACGATCGGCACCAGGCCGGCTTCCTGGCACAGTGCAGCGTAGCGTGCCAGTGCGTGAGCGTTGGCATCGATACAAAACTGGCTCGGTATGTCTTTGCCGATGGTGATCACTGCGCGCCACTTGGCAAACGTCGCACCGAGTTCCCCGTAAGCGGCCAAACGTTCGCGCAGACCGTCCAGGCCCTCGGTGATTTTTTCACCACTGAATCCGGCCAGAGACTTGGCGCCTTTATCCACCTTGATCCCGGGCAGAATCCCCTTGCCACTCAATAGCTGCGGAAACGCGATGCCGTCTAAAGATTTCTGCCGCAGGGTTTCCTCGAACAAAATCACCCCGCTGATGTACTTTTCGGCATTCGGTGTCGTAAAAAGCAAATCCCTGTAAGCCCGACGGTTTTCTTCGGTCGATTCGACCGCGATGGTATCGAAACGTTTCTTGATTGTAGGCTGGCTTTCGTCGGCCGCCAGTATACCCTTGCCTTCTGCCACAAGTTGTCGTGCTGCAGATTCAAGCTTTGCGCGATCCATACATCACCCTCCTTTCGGTTTTAACGTTAAAAGCCGCAGGCCGCTTCCTGACTCCAGATAGTAATCCTGATTGACCGGATTTCAAGACCGCTTCCTGATTTACAAAATTCGCCCGTCGTGCTAATCAGGGCCGAAATTGCGAACATAATTTATCGTGAATCCCAGGATAAAGGAGCCGAATGATGAGTGCCGAACGGGAATCCATTGATTTCGATGTGCTGTTTGTCGGCGGCGGCCCCGCCAGTCTGGCTGGCGCCATCCGGTTAATGCAGCTGGCACGGGAAAAGAACATGAGCATCGAGGTGGCCTTGATCGAAAAAGGTACCGACATCGGCGCGCACGCGGTCAGCGGGGCCATTCTCAATCCACGGGCCCTGAATGAACTCATGCCGGATCACCTTGAAAGAGGCTGTCCCGTTGAAGCCGTGGTTCAAGGCGATGCCTTCTATTATCTGACCCGAAACCGGGCCTTCCAGGCGCCCCTGGTGCCTCGCTATCTTCACAACAAGGGGTTCTATATCATCAGTTTGTCAAAATTCTGCCGCTGGCTGGGTGGGATAGCCGAGGAAATGGGGATCAATATCTTCCCGGGATTTGCCGGCAGCGAGGTACTGTACGACGAAACAGGGCCAACGGTGATCGGGGTTCGCACCGGCGATAAGGGGCTCGGTAAAGACGGCGAACACAAAGCCAACTTCGAACCCGGAATCGACCTTAAGGCCAAGGTGACGGTTTTCGGCGAGGGCGCCCGGGGCAGCCTTTTCAAACAACTCGAAGAAAAACTGAACATCGCCGCCGACAGGATGCCCCAGGTATATGAAACCGGGGTCAAGGAGGTGATTCAGCTGCCGGACAACCATTACTTTAAGACCGGTAAGAGCAACGACATCCACTTCCTTGGCTACCCCCTCGGCATGAAAACACCCGGAGGCGGTTTTATTTATGAGATGAAGGACAACAAGATCGCCATCGGATACCTTACCGGTCTGGGATATGAAGATGCGCTGATCGACCCCTACGATATGTTCATCCGGTTCAAACGCCACCCGTTCGTGTCCGGCATCATCCAGGGCGGCAAGGTCATCGAACAGGGCGCCCGGACGGTTTCCACCGGCGGTTATTTCAGCATCCCCAAGCTGTCGACCAACGGTGCCGTTTTCGTAGGCGGCAGTGCGGCCATGCACAACTCGCCGGCCCTAAAGGGTATCCATGTTTCCATGAAATCCGGCATGCTGGCCGCCGAAGCCGTCATTGCGGCCATCGCCCGAAACAGCTTCACCGAAGAGTCTTTGGACGGCTATCAGAACCTCTTTGACGCCGGCTGGCTGAAAAAAGAACTCTACGAGGGCAGAAATTTCGCCCAGGCACTTGCCAAAAAGGGAGTTGTCAAGTTCATTCATCTGGGGGCCCAGTACGTCAGCAAGGGTCGCGGATTGATCGAACGGATGCCCCTTGAGGAAGACTGCACGATCCTCAAAACCGTCAAAGCCGGCCCAACCACCGGCAATGAAGGACTGGACAAATCCGCCTATGACGGTGACCTGTATGTCGACAAACTGACCGGCGTTTACCTTTCAAAAACCAAACACCGCGAGGATCAACCGTCGCATCTGATTGTACACGACACCCATTTGTGCGTCACCCGGTGCTTCGACACCTATCGCAGCCCCTGCACGCGCTTTTGTCCCGGCAATGTTTATGAAATCGAAACCGATTCAGGAACAGGCGAGAGACGGCTCAAACTCAACCCTTCAAATTGTTTTCACTGCAAGACGTGTGATGTCAAGGACCCCTATCGCAACATCACCTGGACCTGCCCTGAAGGCGGCGAAGGCCCAGGATATACCGTAGTTTAGTACGAAAATAGAATTTGGGTCGTATCCATAGCCTGACATAACCGGCTCAATCCCGCGGCGGGACTCAACAACAAGGTGGGC
Organism: Desulfobacterales bacterium; assembly: GCA_049666885.1. GTDB lineage: Bacteria > Desulfobacterota > Desulfobacteria > Desulfobacterales > SG8-13 > JARFQH01. The sequence goes on along the minus strand of JBATHN010000258.1, from coordinate 10,609 downwards.
AACTCCGCCCGGCGCGTCATTTTCATGCACCGTGGCGGCCTGCAGGGCCATGGCCGCTTAATAAAAATCATTAAAGCCTTCCCTTCCGCAGAATCGCCACCAGCAGCCAGATACCCATCAGGGCGGCAGCAGTGAAACCGATGATGCCGATCAACGATATTCCATAAAATAGGGGAGGAATCTCGGATATCACGATCAACGCCGAACCGATGATCAGGGCGGCGATAATGATCGAAAAAGAGAGGCGGTTGCTGATTTGGTCGTGAGTGGAAAGGGTGCGCTCGAGCCCACGATCTTCTATTTTGAGGCAGAGCTGCTGCCGGCGAACCAGGCGGGCGATGTCGAGTAGATCTTGAGGGAACCGCCGGGTGAACTTTATGAGATCGGCGGTCATCTGAAACGCATCGCTCGACAGGCGCTGCGGTGAATACCGTTCCAGGAGAACGCTCCTGATAAAAGGAACGGCCCTGCTGAAGAGATCGAATTCTGGGTCGAGCATGCGCGCCACACCTTCAACGGTGGTCATGGATTTCATCATCAGGAAGATGTTCGGGGAAATCCGAAGCCGGTGACGCGATGCCAGCTCCAGCAGTTGATGGAGCAGTTTACCGATACGAACGTCTTTCAGGGGCCTGTAGAGATGATACGCCATAAAATCGGTGACGTCGATTTCGAAAGCGCGGCTGTCCGGCTCTTCCTCCCAATCTGTGAGTTGCAGCAGGACTTGGGCGACTTTCGGAGCGTCCTTTTTAACGATTCCGTCGAGCAGATCGACAAAGGTCTCGCGGGTTTGTCGGTCGACGGAGCCGACCATCCCGAAATCGATCAGACAAATGACGTTGTCCGGCAAGACGAAGATATTGCCGGGGTGGGGATCGGCCTGGAAGAAACCGTGTTCGAAGATCATGCGCAGTAATATGTCGGCTCCGCGCGAGGTGATCAACTTGCGGTTTAGTCCTGCGACATCGAGCCGCTCGATATCTGAAACCTTGATACCTTTAATGCACTCGGTGGTGAGGACCCGCGCTGTGGACAGCTCTCGGAAGACGGCCGGAATACGAGTCGAAGGGTCGTCACTGAAGTTGAGTGCCGCTCGTTCCATATTAGCGGCCTCGAGGAGGTAATCGAGCTCTTTCTCCAATGTCCGGGCAAATTCTTCGATAATTTTTATCGGGCGGTGGAAGGCCAGTTCCTCGATGTGGTGTTCCATTAGGGTCGCCAGGTGCAGCATGATCTCGAGGTCGACCTCGATGACTTTCTGAATGCCGGGCCGCTGGACCTTGAGCGCGACCTCCCGACCGTCTTGCAACTGGGCCCGGTGCACCTGGCCGATCGAGGCCGATGCCAGCGGCGTGTCGTCGAATTGGGCGAACAGCTTGTCGAGCGTCATCTCCAGCTCGGTCTCGATGATCTTACGGGCTGCGACGGCGGGAAATGGTGGTACCTTGTCCTGGAGCTTGGAGAGTTCCTGCAGAAAGTCGACCGGAATCAGGTCCGGACGGGTGGACAGTATCTGTCCGAACTTGATGTATGTCGGACCGAGCTCTTCGAGGGCCATCCGCAATCCCTGCGGCCGGGTGAGCTTTTCGACCTTGATCGGCTGTTTTTTGGAAATCAGCTGTAAACCGGCTGCAACGTACTGGTCGAGCTTCAACAGTTCCAGTAAGTCGCCGAAGCCGTATTTGAGCAACACGGCCAAAATCTGCCGGTAGCGGTTCAAATTGCGATACGTCCGGCCGATAACGCCGATTTTTCGGATGCTCAGCATGAAAGGTCTCGCCTGCTGTTTTCGCGCCCGCAAACACATGGGTTCACGAAAAAATAAGGCCGCAATTTTGAGCCTTGCGGCACCCGACCGTAAAAACACGAAAACATCGCAATATCGGTATATATTCTGGGTCTTCGCAACGCTGCCGGACGGGATGCATCGGCGTCCGGCATTTGACGTTATTTTTGAGTGAGCCCTAAAGGGGCGATGACCTGGTAACGGATGATCAAGCGGTCTCTGCGTCCTTGTTGATCGCCTTTTTCAACTCCCTGATCTCCTTTTTGATGGCTTTCAGTTCCTCGCCGGTGACGACATCCATTTTTTTCAGGATGTCTTTGACCGATTTCTCCACCCGTTTTTCCAGGTTGCCCTGTACATCTTCATATCTTTTTTGCAGCTCGTTCAGAAATTTTTTGCCGTCCTGCTCGGTCATCTTCCCTTTTTCAACGACTTCGCGCGCCAGCTCTTCCATCTCGTCCTTGGCCAGTAGGGCCATCCCGATCCCGGTTAACATGGCTTTCTTGACGATATCCAGCATGGCTTTCCTCCTTTGGCTGAAAGGCGCACCGCAGTGCCCTTTCGAAGAAAAAATTGTTAAAAATTGTCTCTGCCAATTTTTAGTTACTTCAGTTTGCCCAGCAGTGCACCGGCAATCGTGTTTTTCTGGATCTCCTTTGTACCTTCGTAAATCTCGGTAATCTTGGCATCCCGATAGAACCGCTCGACTTCATACTCGGTTATGTAGCCGTAACCGCCCAACAGCTGGATTGCCTCGTCGGCCACCTCGACCGCCGTTCGGGCCGCATACATTTTCGCCATGGAAGTAAGCTTGGGATCAATGCGGCCCTGGTCGAAATTCCAAGCCGCCTTGTAGGTCATCAGCCGCGCCAGTTCGATTTTTGTGGCCATATCCGCCAGTTTGTGCTGGGTCACCTGATACTGGGCTATTTTTTTTCCGAACTGCTCTCTCTTCTTCACATAATCGATTGCCCGGTCGAAGGCGCCCTGGGCGATCCCCAGCGCTTGGGCCGCAACCTGTATCCGGCTTTCGTCGAAAAAATGCAGCACATGGTAAAAACCCTTGTTTTCCTCGCCGATCAGGTTGGCCGCCGGAACCCGCACGTCTTTGAAGTTCACTTCGGTCGTCGCCATCATGTGGATGCCCATTTTCTGTCCTACGTCCGCCGTCGACACCCCTTTGCGATCGGCCTCAACCAGTATCAAACTGATCCCACGATAGGTGGGTCGAGCCTCTGGGTCGCTCTGGCACATGACCGAATAAAACCCGGCCAACCCGCCGTTGGTGATGAAGGTCTTGGTTCCGTTGATGACCCACTCGTCACCGTCCCTGACGGCTGTGGTGTCCATGCTGGTGATGTCGGACCCGTGGTCCGGTTCGGTGAAAGCCCCGGCCGAGAGCATCCGGCCTTCGGCCACGGCGGGCAGATATTTCTGCTTCATATCGGCGCTGCCCCAGTGCAGAACGATTTCCGAAGCAAAACTCGAGAGGGCAACAGCGCTGCCCATGGTCGAATCACCGCGGCACAACTCCTCGACCACCAGAATGTCCTCGAGGCATCCGAGCCCCTGCCCGGAGTATTCTTCAGGGAAATGAACGCCGACCAGGCCGAGATCACAGGCCTTGCGCCAGACTTTTTCGGGGAATTCGTGTTTTCTCTCCAACTCCAGCACCAGATCTTTGTCGAATTCTCCCCGGGTGAATTCCCTGACCGCTTTCTGGATATCCTTCTGCGTCTTGTTCAACTCGAAGTCCATTGTGCCTCTCCTCAATCGTTAATTCGGTGGGGTGTCCGGCAACCGGCAGCGCCTCGCAACCGGCCGTCATCGCAATCACGCCGGAACAGACGGCTTGGGTTTTTAGCACTGATGTATTTTTTAAGAATCCGTAATTATTGAATTTAAAATAATTTTATACAATTAGCATATGATCTGCGTCTTTTGCAAGGGATTTGAGAACCCTTCTCCGGCGTGCTTTTTATGGATCATGGCGCTCTTGAACACAATGGCGACCGGATAAAAATCACCTTCTGCTCGGTCTCCTCAACGATGCCCCTTGACTGTTTGACCCAACTGGCCTAAACAATTTCAAAACGACCGAAATCTGTGTTAATATCAAAGCTAGTTTCCGATCCAGAAATGTGCAATTTTCTGCAAGTTCAAGGAAATCAAGGAATTGCGCGGAGGCATACTTCTGTATGCCGCACAAGCGGTTCCGCCGATTGACGCCGAAATTGCGGAAAAGGGCCATTTATGGACGGAAACTAATCAGTGCCCTTAATGAAACCGTGGATGGTCACAAGCTAAACAGTCATGGCCCTTCGAGCCACCACGGTGCATGAAAATGACGCGCCGGAGCCCGGATAAGCGGTTGAGAACAGCGGCTGACTGTCTGAGTCGCTTACGGGGTCTTAGACCGGACCCGATGCCGATACCGCATGAAAGGCACCACATTGGAGACAAACGAACCCCTGTTTTGAAGACGGGCCTGGTCCGGGCTTAGACCACGTTGGCAGAGAGTTTCAGCCGTAACTCGAACTCGGTTATCCGGGCGCAGGCATCCACCTTATTTTCTGTTAAAGGAGAAGAAACCCAATGACGTATACAGTTGCTCTGGCCGGAAAGGGCGGTACAGGCAAAACGACCCTGGCCGGTCTGTTGGTTAAATATATGGTCAAAAATGGCAAGACACCCATTCTGGCCGTGGACGCCGACTGCAATGCCAACTTGAACGAAGTGCTGGGACTGAGCATCGCGTGCACCGTCGGGGGCGCCCGCGAAGACATGAAAAAGGGGAGCGTCCCCAGTGGGATGACCAAGGATATCTTTATGGAAATGAGGCTGGAAGAAGCCATCGTCGAAAGTGACGGATTCGACCTGATCGTCATGGGCCAACCGGAGGGTGCCGGATGCTACTGCGCGGCCAACAGTCTTCTGACCAATTTTCTCGACCGCATCCAGAACAACTACCCCTATGTCGTGATGGACAACGAGGCCGGTATGGAACACATCAGCCGCCTGACCACCAAGAACGTGGATGTGCTCCTGGTGGTTTCCGATACATCGCGTCGCAGCATCCAGGCCGCCGTTCGCATCAACAAACTGGCCAGCGAACTCAACATCGTCGTCGGCAAGAGCTGCGCCGTGATCAACCAGGCCAAGGAGCCGCCCTCCGCAACGGTTCTCGACATTTTAAAGGAAGGCGGCCTCGAACTGGCAGGGACCGTTCCCGCCGACGATACGATTTACGAATTCGATCTCAACGGCCGTCCCACAATCGAGCTGCCGGAAGACAGCCGTTCGGTTCAGGCCGCATTCCAGATCTTTCAAAAGATCGTCAAATAGGTTAACCCATTGACCCCGGATGGCTATATGAGAAAAACAGGCTTCCTGTATGACGAAAGATTTCTGCTCCACGAAACCGGCCCGTACCACCCTGAAATACCGGAACGGCTCACCGCCATCTACCAAGGTATCGAAGAGGGCGGGCTTTTGCCCAGACTGGTCCGCATCAAAGCCAACCCCGCACAACGACGATGGATCGAGACCGTCCACGACAGTGCCTACATCGATCGCTTCGGTGACACCTGTTTCTCTGGGAAAAGGGTCTTCGAACATCCCGACAACCAAATGTGCGCCGACACCTATGATGCGGCATTTCTGGCCGTGGGCGGCATCCTGCAGACGATCGACATGGTGATGGAGGGCGAAATCGACAATGCATTTTGTGCCGTACGTCCACCCGGCCATCACGCCGAGCGGGACCACGCCTTGGGCTTCTGCTACTTTAACAACGTGGCCATTGCTGCACGCTATCTGCAGCAAAAGTGGGAAATCGAAAAAATAGGTATCATCGACTTCGACGTCCATCACGGTAACGGCACCCAGCACATTTTCGATCAGGATCCGACCGTGTTTTACTACTCCATCCATGAACACCCCACCTTCTCCTTTCCGGGCACCGGCAGGGAGTTCGAATTCGGCTCCGGCCCCGGTTACGGGTACACTAAAAACAATCCGGTTCTGCCGGGCCAGGGCGATGTGGAGTACACGGCCTTGGTGGAGGAAAACCTGGTCAAAGACTTCGAGCGGTTTCAGCCCGGTTTCGTACTTGTTTCATCCGGCTTCGACGGACACAAGGACGACGACATGTCGGACATGAACCTGACCACGGAGTGGTATTCATGGGTCATGAAGCGTATAATGGAAATCGCCGACCGCCTCTGCAGCGGACGGATCGTCTCGGTACTCGAAGGCGGCTACTGCCTGCGGCGTCTGCCGGAACTCGCCCGCAACCACGTCGCCGCCCTGTTGGAAGAATAAATGGCAGCGCTGAAAACTTTTTAATTTTTGTTGCCACTTCCTCTTTTTTTTGAAAGACGCACACACTGGAGGTAGACAATGTTTGTCAGCCGATCGATGACCCAAAAGGTAATCACCACCGGCCCGGAGGCGGATGTTTTTGACGCCTACGAGAAAATGACGCAAAACCGGATCCGCCACCTGCCGGTGATCGATGCTGACGGCCGGTTGATCGGCATCGTGACCGATCGTGATATCCGCAGCGCCCTGCCGTACAGCATGATTAAAGACCCGATTCGCACGGCGGAAGCGGAAAAAGTCAAAAATCTCAAGGTGATGGATATCATGACGGCCGACCCGAAAACGATCGGGCCGCACCACACCATTCAGGATGCGCTGGTGCTGATCCAGGAACTGAGGGTCGGCGCCCTGCCGGTCGTCGACAAGGAGGGCAAACTCAAGGGGATCCTCTCCGTGCGTGACCTGCTGCGTGCTTTTATCAACGTGTTGGGCTTCGGCCAGCCGGGTACCCTTTTGTGCATCCTGGTTGAAGAAAAGGTCGGCCAGATGAAGAAGATCGTCGATGCCATCACCGAGGAAGGCATTTCATTCGGCAGTGTTCTGGTGGCACGCTACTTCGAAAAAGACAAGCGCGCGGTCTTCCCTTATCTGCTGACCCAGAACGTGGCCCGCATCAAGCGCAAGCTCAAGGACCTGGGCTATACGCTGGTTGACCCGATGGAGTGGTACCTGGACGAATTGCCAAAATATGAAAAGGAGTGACCGACCGGAGGCATTTGTCGCCGGCCCCGATGAAGCGCTTTATATCTACTACCTGAAGGGCCGTGTGCCACCGCACATGGACCTTTCGACCCCCGGCTTCGTCGGCAACTGGGAAGAAGACGGGTTTTCCTTTCTCTTCTACACCCGGGCGTGCCGGGAGAGAATCGCCGCGCTCCTGGCGGCCCAGCCCCAGTTGGAAATGATCGACGCCTTTCAGATGCCGTATGCCGAGTGGCTCGGAGAACGCCCGGTCCCCTATTCCGTCGGCCGGTTCGATATCGTGCCGGTCTGGGAAATCGACCGAAAAGTACACGACGCCGGAGGGGACCTTAACCGACTCATTTTGGACCCCGGGGTGGTTTTCGGAAGCGGAACGCATGCGACGACGCGTGACTGTCTGCGCGCCCTGGAAACCGTTTATGCCGAGGAGCGCCCGCAAGCCGTCATCGACCTTGGTACAGGAACAGGGGTTCTGGCCCTTGCCGCCACAGCTCTGGGCAGCCGGTCGACTCTGGCGGTGGATAACAACCTGCTGGCCGTCCGCACCGCTGCAAGAAACTTCCGGATGAACGGCATGGCCGATCGCATTCTGGCGGTCCAGGGCCGGGCAGAAGCGTTTATCGAAAACCCGGCGGACCTTCTGGTAGCCAACATACACTTCGATGTCATGCGCCTGCTGGTGAAGTCGGCCGGGTTTCTGCAAAAAAAATGGTTTATTCTGTCAGGGCTGATGCGCAGTCAAGCCGGCGCAATTGCAGAGCAGTTGGTCCGGGTTGGGTCCACCGTACGGCAGCAATGGATCGGCGAAGGCATCTGGCATACCTTTTTAGGAATGAATCCGCAGTGAGGGTGCCCATTTGGAAAGTGACCTTTATGAAGTCTGTTGAGGCGGAGCGATGATCATCAAATGCTGGGGGTCCCGCGGATCGATACCCGTTTCCGGGAAAACCTACCTCAAGTACGGCGGAGACACCACCTGCATCGAAATTCGAACCCAGAGCGGTGACATCATCATTATCGATGCCGGAACCGGCATCCGCCGTCTCGGCAATCAGCTCCTCAAACAAAAACGCCGCCAGTTCCACTTCGTCTTCACCCATGCCCATTGGGATCACGTCATGGGATTTCCTTACTTCAAGCCACTCTATTCCAAAGAATCCGAATTTCGGATGCACCGGTGCCCCTTTCACAATAAGTTTGTGGAAACAATACTGTCCAAGGTCATGGCACCGCCTAATTTTCCCGTGAAATACTCGGATATCAAGGCTCGAATGCATTACGAAGAGGCATGCCCGACCGATTTTGATATCGGATCGGTGAAAGTGGTCCCTATTCCGCTCAGCCATCCCAACGGCGGCAGCGGATACAAGTTTATCGAAAAAGACAAGACCTTTGTTTTTTTGACCGACAATGAACTGGGATACATTCACCGTGGTGGTCGAGCATATCGAGACTACCTCGACTTTTCAAAGAAAGCCGACCTCTTGTTCCACGACGCCGAATACACCCCGGCGGAGTATGCAACCTTCGTCGAGTGGGGCCACTCGGTGGTCACCGACGCTCTTCGGCTGGCAGGTGAAGCCGGCGTCAAGCAACTCGGTCTGTTCCACCTCAACCAGGACCGCACTGATCGCGCCATGGACAAAATTGTCGCCGACTGCCGCAAGAGGATTGCGGTGGCGGGATACCACTTGAAGTGTTTCGGGGTGCGGTGTAACGCGAAATTCGAGCTCTGATCTAAGCGCAAGCAAACTATGGGTTCATTCAAAAATGAAATTAAATTGGATGACTTGATCAGAAAGGCGGCCTGCGATCTGACGACGGCAAAATATGTGATCGCCTTGACCGGAGCGGGTATTTCGGTGGAAAGCGGGATCCCCCCCTTCAGAGGCAAAGGCGGCGTATGGGAAAAAATCGACCCGATGGAATATGCCCACATCGATGCCTTCATGAGCGACCCGGTCAAGGTCTGGGATGTTCTCATCCGAGGCATGAAAGACGTGGTCGATCAGGCACTGCCAAACGATGCCCACAAGGGACTCGCGCGCCTGGAAGAATTGGGGATCATCAAGACGATCATCACCCAGAATGTCGACGGGCTGCACCAGGCAGCGGGTAGCACCGACGTCATCGAATTTCACGGCAATTTCGCCTGGCAGTCTTGCCTCGACTGCGGCCGGCGCTGCCCGACCCGCACGGTCGAGATGGACCGACTCCCCCCGCGGTGTAATTGCGGCGGCATCCTGCGACCCGAATGTGTCTTTTTCGGCGAACAGATCCCGCCCCGGCATCTCAGCCGCTCCCAGCTCCTCGCAATGCAATGCGACGTCATGTTGGTCATCGGCACCTCGGCGACGGTGCAGCCGGCGGCAACCATACCGATCATCTCCAAACAGTCCGGGGCTCGGGTGATCGAAATCAACACCGAACCGACGCCGCTGACGCACAGCTTCAGCGATTATTTGATCGCAGGCCGAGCCGGAGAAGTGATGCACCGTATTGTAACGGAAGTGGAGCGGAAAAAAAGACTGCGCTGACGGCCGCCGGACGGGACGCACACCGTGGACCTCGCGCCGGCTCCGCCAAAGAGGCCGTAAACCGACGCCCTCCTGATTGAACCGAAGCGCCTTGTCATTACAATAGAAATAACAGATGCATCATCGCGAAGAGGGCTGGGTCAAGATTCTGACAATCCCCTCCCCAAGCCTGCAGAACAATACGGCAGACGCCGATCGTCTGATCGGAGCATTGAAAAACCGGTTGACGACCCCGCGACTCGAAGTGGCAATCGACCTGGAACTGCTACAACGGCTCCCTTTTATTCTGCGCCAGGAAGACAGCGAGCTCTGCTGTACGCTCTTCAAGGACCACGGCCATTGGGTCCTGGTCGATTTACAGCCCCTGCACAGCGCAAAACCGCCGGCAGGTGTGGCCGTCGATCTGGGTACCACCCGGGTGGTCCTGCGGCTAGTGGATCTTTCCAGCGGCGCGCAGTTGGGAGAATCGGCTTTCGACAACCCTCAAATCGACATCGGTCCCGACATTCTCACTCGAATCCACTATGCAGATCGGCCGGGCGGTCTGCAACAGTTGCAACAAATGATTTGCGAAGCGGTCAACCGGCAGATCATTGCGCTCTGTCATTCCTGCTCACGCCTGCCGGAAGAAATCCTCCTGATCGCCGTGGCCGGCAACACAACCATGACACACCTGTTCCTGCAGCTGAGCCCGCACTGGATGATCCGGGAACCCTATATTCCGGTCACCAATCGCCCCGACCTGGTCCCAGCCGTCTCTCTCGGTCTACAGGTAAATCCGCAGGCCAGGGTGTTCGTCTTTCCCAATATCGGCAGCTACTTCGGCGGTGATTTGATCGCCGGAATCCTTTACTCGGGTCTCCACCGGGCCGAAGAACCGGCCTTGCTCGTCGATGTCGGCACCAATGCGGAGGTTGTGCTCGGCAACAGCCAGTGGTTGATTGCCTGCGCCGGTGCCGCCGGCCCGGCTTTGGAAAGCGGGGTGACCCGCATGGGCACGCTGGCCGCACCCGGTGTCATCGATCGCGTGCGCTTCGATCGCACGGCAAAGCGTTTCGAAATTCGCACCATCGCGGATCGGCCGCCGCACGGCATTTGCGGATCGGGACTGATTGACCTTGCCGCTCAGCTCTTTCTCGGCGGTCTGATCGACTTTCGCGGCCGATTTCAACCGCGGGCGTGCGGCGATCGACTGATTGAC
>JBATHN010000257.1:0-2065 GCA_049666885.1 Desulfobacterales bacterium | reverse complement strand
ACGCTTTTTCGGATCGGATCGAGACCGGTCGTTGGTTCATCGAAGAGAACAACCTCCGGATTGGTGACCAGGGCCCGCGCCAAGGCCACGCGTTTCTTCATACCGCCCGAGAGCTGCGATGGAAACTCATCGTCGATCGCATGCAGGTCGAGCTGTTCCATCTTCTGGTGCACCCGACGCCCGATTTCTTCCCGCCGCAGCGAAGATTTTTCTTTAAGCGGCAGGGAAACGTTCTCGAACACGGTCATCGAATCAAAAAGAGCGGTTCCCTGGAACATGTAGCTGAATTTCATTTTCAAGGCTTGCCGCTCATTCTTCCGGAGTGCAACCAGCGGCTTGCCGTTGAAAAGAATATCCCCCGAGTCCTGCTGGATAAGGCCGATCATGTGCTTCAGGAGCACGCTCTTGCCGACCCCGCTCTTGCCGATAATCGAGGTAATCTGCCCGGCGTAAATACTCAGATCGATGCCGTCTAAGACCCGTTTGTCTCCAAAATGCTTGTGGACGTCTTTGAACTGAATCAGCGGTTGGTCCATCGTTTTTCTCACAGCAGAAAAGAGGTCAGCACGTAATCGGTGACCAGGATCAACACGCAGGATTGGACCACGGCCGAGGTGGTTGAAAGACTGACACCTTTTGCTCCCTGTCCGCCCGATCGGCGGTGGGTATAGTAGCCCTGATAGCAACAGATGGTGATGACCACCACGGCGAATACGATCGATTTGATGAATCCTCCGGTTACGTCCACCATATCGACGCTCGATTCGACCCGCGAAAAATAGATCCCCGAACTGAGCCCCAACAAAATAGAGCCCGTCAGATAGCCGCCGAAAATGCCGATGACATCGAAAAGTGCGGTCAACAAGGGAAAACTGACCAGCGCAGCGGCAATTCGTGGGCTGACAAGAAACTGGATCGGATTGATACTCATCGTCTCTAAGGCATCGATCTGTTCTGAAATTCTCATAATGCCGATTTCGGCCGACATGGCTGAACCGGCCCGTGCAATGACCATGATGGCCGTCAGAACCGGGCCCATTTCACGCACCAGGGTAAGAGCCACGGCCGATCCGAGTGAACCGGCGGAGCCGTATTTGACCAGAACGTAATAGCCCTGCAGACCCAGGACCATGCCGGTGAAGGCACCGGTCAGGCAGATAACGAAAATCGACTTCGAACCGATGAAGTATACCTGCTGAGCAGTTTTCGAAAGGATGGTCGGCAGAGAAAAAATGAGGGCAAACCCTTTGACGAAAAATATCATGATGGAGCCCATCACCCGCACCAGATCGATCGCGTAACGACCGAGGGCCGCCAGCGGTGACGCAATGGTTTCTGATCGGTTCATCAATAGGGTTCCTACTCAGGGTTCACGAAAAATGAGTGCGCAATATTGGGCGCAGTGGCGCAAAGACGCCGAAATTTCATTATATTCCGATTTCTCGCAACGCAGCCGGACGGGATGTATCGGCCCACGAGTTGTGACACACTTTTTGAGTGGCCCTCGCGCGGCAACGCGCAGCTGCCTTAGTACATAAAAAGCGTGAATATATATTGCTGGCTTATCTATGTCAAGAAAGCAAACGGCAAAGATTTAGGATCGTAGTGCCGATACTGCGTATAAAAAGGGCATTTTTCCGGTTCATAGGCGCTAAGGGACCGCGAAAAAATAAATTCGCAATTTTGGGCGTCAAGGCGCCCGGCCGGTAAGGCGTGAAAACGCAGGAATATCTGGATATTCCGAGTTTTCGTAACGCCGCCGGTTGGGATGCATCGGCGTCTAAAATGCAAAGTTATTTTTGAGCGAGCCCCAATGGTTTGCGAAAAAATATATTCGCAATTTTGGGCGTCGAGGCGCCCGGCCGGTAAGGCGTGAAAACGCAGGAATATCTGGATATTCCGAGTTTTCGCAACGCCGCCGGACGGGATGTATCGGCCCACGAGTTGTGACACACTTTTTGAGTGGCCCTCGCGCGGCAACGCGCAGCTGCCTTAGTACATAAAAAGTGTGAATATATATTGCTGGCTTATCTATGTCAAGAAAGCAAACGGCAAAGATTTAGGA
>JBATHN010000256.1:0-1879 GCA_049666885.1 Desulfobacterales bacterium | reverse complement strand
CAGCATCAGTATGGCGGCCGCGATCTGTTCCTCTTCGACCAGTACCAGCTCGTCGACGCATTCCTGGATGATGTCGAACGTCAGTTGTCCCACTTTTCTGACGCTGATACCGTCGGCGATGGACGATTTGCCGTCGACCTGGGTGATGCGGCCTTTCATAACCGCATCATAGGCCGAAGGGCAGCCCGCTGTCTGGACCCCAATGACTTGTGTATCGGGGGCCATGGCCTTGGCCACCACAGCGATGCCGGATATCAGACCACCACCGCCCACCGGTACCACGACGACATCCGGATTCGGCATATCGCCGAAAATTTCGAGACCAACGGTTCCTTGCCCGGTAATGATGTCCGCGTCATCAAAGGGGTGGATAAAAAGGCGGCCTTCAAGAGAAAGACGCTGCGCTTCGTCCAGGCACTCCCCGATACTCTGGCCGGAGATGACCACTTGGCCACCGTACATGATTGTGGCCTCTTCCTTCGAGATGGACACCCACTCAGGCATGACGATGGTAGAGGGTATACCGAGTTGTCTGGCCGCCAGTGACACTCCCTGGGCATGGTTGCCGGCAGAAGCCGCTACAACCCCCCCGGGACCGATGTCATCCATGCATTTGAGCAGTTTGAACGTGGCCCCGCGAATTTTGAACGATCCGGTCTTCTGCAGGTTCTCCAGTTTGAGGTAAATCTCACCGCCGAACATGCGGCTGAGGGCCGGCGAATTGACCAGGGGAGTCTTGAGGATTTTGTCTTCGATCAGGGCTGCTGCCTGCCGGAACTGCTCGATGGGCATCATGGTCCATTCCTTTTTTTAGGGGCGCCGCCGTGATTCCACCTCGCAAACGAGGCGACTCGGCGTCGATTGGCGCTATATCGCCGAAAAGACTGTTCGGTTGTCGATATCCCGGTGCGGCCGAGAGAAGGGCCTGCGGAAACGATGGCTTGATCATCTTGAGCGAATGATCTAAGAATGAAAAAAGGGATGCCGTTATCAGCGGTATCTTGACGGTCCCCCTTTTTACATTAGCCGAAACCATGGAGGTGTGTCATGGCGTTTGTTCTTCCTTCCTACAAGTCGCCGGATCTGGAGCCTTTCAAGAGTTCACCCACCGTGGTTTTCAAACCGGTGGCGACACTCGGCGTGGCGCCAGATAATTATCATGCCACCTCGGTCTATCCGGAATACTTCCACCTGCGCGCTGCAGAATGGCGACTTCTGGAAGAGTCACGCATGGACTGCGTCGTGGTTCGCACGAAAGACGACCGGTTGCAGGTGACCGAATTCAGGAATCTCAAGCCCGGGGACCAGGTCGCCTGCGGCCGACGGGAAAACGGCGAAGACGGTATTTACGTCCACACCGAAGCCTTCGAGTTTCCACCGCACGTCAAGGAGAAGTTCGCCTTTCGCTCGCACTTGACCCGCGAGACCTCTTTTTCAATCGATTACGACGAACTCTACGATCTTCTGGGACACGAGCGCGGGCATGGGTTCATCCTGTGGGTTCTGGGACCGGCCGTCGTCTTCGATCACGATTCGCGCCAGGCATTCGGCAAGCTGATCGATAACGGATTCGTGCACGGGCTAATGGCCGGCAACGCCCTGGCCACCCACGATCTGGAAGGGGCCCTGTTCGGAACGGCTCTGGGACAGGAACTCTACGCGAAACGGACGGTGGCATTGGGGCATTACCGGCATTTAGACGCGCTCAACAAAATTCGCGGCATCGGTTCGATCGAAACCGCCGTTGCCGAAGGCGCCATCAAAGACGGGGTCATGCGCGCCGTGATCCGGAAAAAGATCCCGTACGTGCTGGCAGGCTCCATCCGCGACGACGGCCCCATGCCCGAGGTGATCGCGGACGTCTATCGGGCCCAGGACC
>JBATHN010000255.1:0-3138 GCA_049666885.1 Desulfobacterales bacterium | reverse complement strand
CTGTGCCGCAAGCGATGTCAACGTGTTGATCACCGGGGAGACCGGCACCGGCAAGGAGCTGTTTGCCCGGGCGATCCACGAGAACAGCGCCCGGGCGGAGGGATCGTTTGTGGTCGTCGATTGCACGGCCCTTCCGGAAACCCTGGTTGAGAGCCTATTGTTCGGTTACAGCCGGGGCGCCTTTACCGGGGCCGACGAGGATAAACAAGGCCTTGTGATGCAGGCCGATCGGGGCACCTTGTTGCTGGATGAAGTGGGCGAGCTGCCCCTGGGCTTTCAAAAGGCCTTTCTGCGGGTGCTGGAAGAGCGGCGGGTCCGGCCCCTTGGCGGCCGGCAGGAGCTTGCCAGCGATTTCAGACTGGTGGCGGCCACCCACCGCAACCTGGAGCAGATGGTGGCGCGGGGGGCCTTTCGCAGCGATCTTTTCTTTCGCATACAAAGTGTCGGCATTACGCTGCCGGCCTTGAGGAAACGGACCGCGGATATTCGCCCGATCGCCACGCACCATCTCCAGGCTCTATGCCTGCGGTTGCAGCTGGAGCAAAAAGGAATTTCAGAGGCTTTTTTCGAGACCCTCGAGGCCTATCGGTGGCCGGGGAACGTGCGCGAGCTGGTGAACGCCCTGGAGCAGGCCGTATTGATGGCCCGCCACGATCACATCCTTTATCCGGTGCACCTGCCGGGCAAGATCCGCGTTGAGGTCACCCAGGCGGCGCTGTCCACGCCTTGCGCACGCCCCGCAGAGACGGGTGTATTTCAACCGAACGCATCTCAAGGGCACACGCTGCAGGAATTCAGGGAAATGGCCCGCGCGCATGCCGAAGAGCAGTATCTGAAAGATTTGCTGGCGACCTGTCGGGGTAACGTCAAGCAGGCCCTGCGCATCTCCGGGCTGTCGCAATCGCGGCTGTACGCGTTGTTGAAAAAATACCATCTCACTCCCGCCAGGCAAAAAGACGTCATTTACTAATAGCAAAAATTTTCCTGCCTGGCAGGAAACTGCTTCCTCCAACTCAGGAAACCGATCGCTGCGAGTTTCGAACCTAATTTCATCTACTTGATATTACATCGTATATTTTTCTTCTCTTGCTGGCATAAATCATGCTATCCGATGCTTAAACAGCGCCAGACCTGATTGGAATTACCCGCCGTTTACCTGATTCAATCGGAACTTTCGGGAGAGTGAGGATGAATCGGTTGATCCGTACCTTACCTTGCGGTCATCGGTCGGTAAAAAGATGCTGATGGCCATCACGGGACTCTCGGCGTTTGTCCCTCCTTGCTCGCCCATTCGGCGGGCAATCTCGCCATTTATGAAAGTGTAAAATAATGGAAGGTGCTTTACTCCCCATCGTTGTTTTTTTGCTCGTTTATGTTGCGATCTCCTTCGAGTTGGTCAATAAAGCGGTGGCTGCACTGCTGGGTGTGATGGTGTTGCTGGTGTTGCACATCATCGATGAACACACCGCCGTTGGCCTCATCGATTTTGAAACCATCATGCTTTTGCTGGGCATGATGACGATTGTTGCCATTCTGAGAAAATCAGGCTTTTTCACCATCGTGTCGGTTAAAATCGCCGAACTGACCAAAGGCAGTCCACTGAAAATCCTGGTCCTGTTTTCCATCGTAACGGCGATACTCTCAGCATTTCTCGATAACGTCACCACCGTCCTAATCGTCATTCCGATCATTATCGAACTGACAGCCGGCATGGGGCTCGACCCGAAAGTTTATGTTATCAGCCAGGCGATCATTTCCAATATCGGCGGAACCGGCACGTTGATCGGAGATCCGCCCAACATCATCATCGGCTCCAAAGTGGGTTTGAACTTCAATCAATTCATTGTCAACCTGGCCGTTCCGGTTATCATCTCCCTTGCTGCGGCACTGATCTATATCTGGCTGACAAACAAGGAAAAGTTCAGACCGATCGACACCAACCTCGCCAAGCTGTTTTCGGTTCAGCTGCTGCTCGAAAAAATCCGTTTCAATTATCTGGACATTCGGATCGATAGAGTTTTCTTGGCCAAGTCCCTGGCATGTCTCGGCCTGGCGATTTTGCTTTTCGTCACCCAGACGATTACGAAGCTGTCCCCGGGCGTTGTGGCCTTATTGGTGGCCATGATTTTGTTTGTGATCACCAAGGTCGATGTCGAGCATATGCTTGAAGAAATAGAGTGGAGCACACTGCTTTTCTTTGCCGGCCTTTTTATCTTGGTCGGGGTTCTCGAAGAAAAAGGCGTCATCGAATGGATCGCGCGCAATGTATTTCTGCGCATCGGAGACAATCCTTATGTCATCGTACTGGTTGTGTTGTGGGTTTCAGGGATTGCCTCCGGGTTTCTGGATAATATCCCTTTCACGATTACGATGATTCCGATCGTCCGATTGATTTTGGAGTCGAATCCGATCCCCAATAATATCCTTTGGTGGGCGCTCTCGCTCGGCGCCTGTCTCGGCGGCAACTTCACGATGATCGGTGCTTCGGCCAACATCGTCTCGGTCGGAATGGCAAAGAAATTCAATCAGAACATCAGCTTTTTGGAGTTTATGAAGGCCAGTGTCGTCATCACGATTATAACTCTTTTGATTGCCTCGGTATACCTGACCGTCTACTTATGGGTTTCGCTATGAAAGAAAAAGAT
Source organism: Desulfobacterales bacterium (assembly GCA_049666885.1). GTDB lineage: Bacteria > Desulfobacterota > Desulfobacteria > Desulfobacterales > SG8-13 > JARFQH01. Next base: position 493 of record JBATHN010000255.1, on the reverse strand, counting down.
AAGGAAATTCTGTATAAACTTTTCCGAGATCACGAAGATGTACGGGGGTCCTCCAGAATGGCCATGCTGGCGTTGCGGTCATTCATCGAGTCGATTAAAGACTTGAGATGCAATGCCTCCGAGATAAAAGAATTGATCACAGAACTTTGCGACGCCATTAAACATACGGAGCCCAGAATCGTGCCGCTTATCCACATGATAAAGGCTTTCGAGACGGAGATGGAGGGACAATACGCGGAAGATCTCGAAAAAACGAAAAACGAGGCCATCAGAATATTACAAGAAAAGCATGACCTGCTAAAGTCGAAGGTCGAGCAGGTTATCGAACACGGAGTGAATCTGGTGGAAGACGGCGATAGCATCGTTGTTCATACGGCCAGTTCCGATGTCACCAACATGCTGGTTAGGGCCAAGGAAGTTTTGAAGAAGAATTTCAAGCTGATCATTTTGAAACAAGATTTTGTCAAGACCAAACTGTTGGTCAGGACCCTTT
>JBATHN010000254.1:0-5573 GCA_049666885.1 Desulfobacterales bacterium | reverse complement strand
ATTGCGCGGAGGCGCACTCGTGTGCGCTGCACAAGCGATTCCGCAGACCTGTCACGCCTTGGCGTGATTGACGCCGACCTGTCCCGAAGAAGGCGGGGAATTGCGGAAAAGGGCCATTTATGGACGGAAACTAAATAGGAACCGGGTATGCCACGATTAAACACGGCGCCGACTTCCCGTCTCGGCATTTTATCACGGTCCATTTTAGCAATTGTATCCGTACTGCTGGCTGCACTCACGCTGCGGGCCGCAGAAATCGGTGTCGTCACCGTTGAAGATCTAAACCTGCGGCCCGAACCCGGAACCCGGCAACCGCCGATTATGCGGCTCAGGAAAGGAACCGAGGTCGAAATCGAAGAATACCTGGACGACTGGCTCAAGGTCCGCCACGCCGGCCGGGTCGGTTATATTAAAAACAGCAGCGACTACGTGCAAGTTTTGGAAGCGGCCGCCAGCCAGAAGGGTCGACCGACCGAATCTGCCTCTGCGCAGCAAATCCAGGATTATCGCCGGGAATCACAAGACCTGAAACGCAAAATCGAGGAAACCGAGGTCCGTTTCCAGGCATTCTCGGATCGCGAGGCCACGGTTTTGAGCAGCCTCGCCGAATTGGACCATGCCATTGACCGTGCACGTCGACGCGTCAAAGCCAACCGGGACGAACTCGTTGACCTGGAAGACCAAATCCAGGCCAGTCGGGAACTATACAAACAATTGGTCGACAGCGTCGATGCCAATGAGGCTTACGCCGCAAAGCGACTGGCTGCGCTTTACAAACTCAATCGCAACGGTACCATTCCGGTGCTGGCATCGTCCGGCTCCATCTTCGAGATGATCAAGCGGAAGAAATATCTGGAGCGGATTCTGGCCCATGATGAGCAGGTTCGCCAAAGTCTGCTGGAGGAAAAGTTGCGACTCAAGGAAATCCTTGATCGACTGGATGCCCAGCAGGCTCAAAAAAAGCACCTCGAAGCCGACATCGATGCACAAATCGAAAAGTTGTCCCGCAATCGAACAGACCGTTCACGGGTTTTGGCGCGGATACGGTCCGAAAAATCGCTGCAACTCGCCGCCATCGAGTCAATGAAGGCTGCTGCTAAAACCTTGGATCAGACTGTTGAAAAACTGGCTGCCCAGCCGGAGCCTCAGAACGAGATAGGTCAGCTCGATTCATTTTCCGATTTTAAGGGCTTGCTAAAGATGCCTATCAGCGGTAAAATAATTCGTTTTTTCGGTCCTCAGAAAGACACCAAATTCAACGTCAGCGTCTTTCGCAGTGGTATCGACATTCAGGCCCAGAAGGGCGAGGTCATCCAAGCCGTATTTTCCGGGCGGGTCCTATTTGCCGACTGGTTCAAAGGCTACGGCAACATGGTCATCATCGATCACGGAGACGGCTACTACACCGTCTATGCCCACCTGGAGGAGCTCTTCAAACAAAAGGGATATTATGTCAACACCGGCGAAGACATCGCCACGGTCGGTGATACGGCGTCTATGGACGGGCCGATTCTCCATTTCGAGGTGCGCCATCACGGAAAACCGCTGGATCCTATGGAATGGATCGTCAAGGGATAGTTTATAGATAAGGAGTCGCTGAATGACAACCGAGAAAAAACGGCACGTAAGGCTTTGGCTGGCAGTGATCGCGTCTGTGATCTTCTGGACTGTCGGAACCGGTTTCGACCGCCAGCTTTCAGCCGACAATGAAGAAACCTACAAGGGACTGAAGCTTTTTACCGAGGTGATTGAAATTGTTCAAAAAAACTATGTCGACGAGGTCAATTCGAAGGACCTCATCGAAAAAGCCATACAGGGCATGGTTCGTGGCCTCGATCCACACTCCGCCCTGCTGCCGCCGGATGCTTTCGAAGACCTGAGCATCGACACCAAAGGCGAGTTTTCGGGTATCGGTATTCACATCACCATGCGGGACGGTCTCGTAACGGTCATTTCGCCCATCGAGGGGACACCGGCCTACAAGGCCGGAATCCAGCCCTTTGACCGCATCATCAAGGTCGACGACAAACCGGTCAGTGAACTGCGCGAGGCCGTCACCCTGATGCGCGGACCGAAAGGATCACCGGTGAAGGTCACCATTTTACGGGAAGGCTCCACCGATCCGCTAGACTTCGAGCTGATCCGGGATGTGATTCCGATTGAAAGCGTTCGCGCCAGTCTGTTGAAACCCGGCTACGGGTTCATCCGGATCACCAACTTCAACAGCAATACGATCGAGGACCTGGAAGAAGCGCTGAAGAAGCTGGAATCCGGTCCCGAGCCCCTTAAGGGTCTCGTGCTCGATTTCCGTGACAACGGCGGCGGACTGTTGGACCAAGCGATCAAGGTCTCGGACATGTTCCTGGATAATGGGTTGATCCTGACGATCAAGGGACGATTGCCGCGAAACAACAAGGAATTCAAAGCCCATTCCAACGACGTCAAGCGAACCTACCCAGTTGTCGCCCTGATCAACGGTGGCAGCGCCAGTGCCTCTGAGATTGTCGTGGGGGCGCTCCAGGATAACCACCGAGCGCTGGTGCTCGGCACCACTTCCTTCGGCAAGGGTTCGGTTCAAACCGTCGAACAGCTGCGTGACGGCTACGGGCTGAAGCTGACCATCGCTCGCTATTACACGCCGAGCGGTCGCTCCATCCAAGCCAAGGGCATCGAACCGGACATCGTGGTGAGAAAAAAAATCGTGGACGAAGATGATCTCAAGAGTGCGGATGACGGCCGCCTGAAGGAGAGCGATCTTAAGAATCACTTGGAGGCCGCACCGGAAGATGAGGACAATCCGCCCCCGAAAACAGATCAGAAAAAGAAAAAATCTCTTCAGCAGCAGGAACTCGAACTCCGGCACGGGCCGTTGACTCCCGAAAAACTGCAGCGTGACTATCAGGTGCAGCGTGCGCTGGAGATTTTAATCGGATATGATGTTTTTAAAAACCTGAAGGGATAACCGACGGTCGGCGGTTTCGAACGGAATTAACGTGGTTTCCGGCCCATGAGCCCTTTTCCGCAAGATAAAGATAATCAAAGACGCTCAGATTGCGGAGAAGGGCCATTTATGGGTAATCCATAAGTTGGCTCACTGACATTGACAAAAAAAAAACCCACCCGCAGCAAAAGCCGTAAAAAGGGAAGTCGAAAAAAATCCCGCAAGCGGGTTTCTTCCAAAATCGTCCTGTTAAAAATTCTGACCACTCTGACGGTTTTGGTTCTGCTCGTCGTGGCCGCCGGTTTCCTCACCCATTACATTCTCATTAAAACCCGGCCACCGATAAAACGCCTACCGCCGCCGGGCAAAATGACACCGCAACCGATTGCCGGCATACGGCCCTTCGAGGTTTTTCCCAAAGAAGACCGCCCACCCGTTGAACCGCTGCCGAAACCGAAGCCGCCGGCAAAAGCCCTGCCGAAAGTCGCCATTATCATCGACGATCTGGGGTACGATCAGCGGATAGCCCAAAAATTCCTCGATTTGGATGACAGGCTGACATTTGCAGTGCTGCCCCATACCCCCCACCCGCGATTGATCGCCGCCACCATCTTGAAAAAGGGGGGTGAGTTGATGCTCCACCTGCCGATGGAGCCGCTCGAATATCCATCGGTCGACCCCGGTCCGGGGGCCTTGCTGTCATCCATGTCGGCGGATGACCTCATCGTCCAGTTGCGCGAAGACTTGTCCGATGTTCCGGGCATCAAGGGCGTCAACAACCATATGGGGTCGAAACTAACCGCCGAGTCCACGCGCCTTTATCAGGTCTTTTCCGTTCTGAAGCAGGAAGGGCTGTTTTTCATCGACAGCCGCTCCACCGCCGAAACCGTCGGTCGCCCGTCCGCCCGTTTGTTTCAGCTGCCGTTTGCCGAACGGGACGTTTTTATCGATCACGTTCAAGACCCGGATTTGATTCGGTTGCGGATCAAAGAACTGATTCAGATCGCCCGGAAAAACGGCGAGGCGATCGGTATCGCCCACCCCTCTAAAACGACCCTTCGTATTTTGGAAGAAATGCTCCCAATCCTGAAAAAAGAAGTTCAGCTGGTGCCGGCCTCTCACGTCGTCCACGTCATTTCCTGATACCCGGTTCCTTCTCTGCCCTGAGTTGCTTTCCCCTTTTCATTTATTCAGATAACCGACATATCGGTTGGAAAATTTTCCAAGGGTGATTACCATAACACTGAACTCGATTGACGATTTTTCGGCATTGCCGTTTGGAGCAATACATCATGTTCAAAGTCGCCGTCGGTCAGGGAGAGGACCTCGATACCCGCAGCGCGGTTGAAACCGCGATTGAACACTGTAAATTTCAGCTCCGGGAACTCCGGCCGCAAGCCGGAATTGTATTCAGCAGCATCGATTTCGATCACAAGCTGGTATTGGCGGAAGTCCTTCGCCGTTTTCCGGATATTGAACTGGTCGGCTGCACAACCGGCGGAGAGTTTTCATCCGATTTCGGCTTCAGCGACGACTCGATCAACTTGATTCTGTTCTGTGCCGACACGATTGAGATCAAAGCCGGTGTTGGACGGCAGGTCTCCATCGATCCCGCGCTCGCGGTTGAATCGGCCGTCGGACAGGCCCGCGAAAGCCTGTCCGGACCGGAAACACTCTGTATCGTTTTTCCCGAGGGAATCGTCGCGTCACCGGATGCGGTCATACGGGCGTTGAATCAGCTGCTGCCGCCGCTATGCCCGGTGTTTGGCGGCGTACCGAGCCGACACTATGAAATTCCTGCCCCCACGCTTCAATTTTTCCATAACGAGGTGCTGGAAGATGCTGTCCCGCTGCTGCTTTTTTCGGGTCCCCTGCGGTACGAATTTGCCATCAGCAACAGCTGGAAGCCGATCGGGACGAAAGCCAAGATCACGGAATCAAGCGATTATGAAATCCGGCGGATCGGAGACAAACGGGCGCTCGATTTTTATCGTTATTATCTGGGCGCCCACCGGTATCCGGCACTGGAATTTCCCCTGGCAGTTTACGACGAGAGTGATCCAGCGCATTTTTTGATCCGGTCGCCGGGTGATTACGCTGAGAATAAGGGTAGTATTTTCTTCTCGGGACCGATTTCGACCGGAACCACCGTACAACTGACCGAGGTCACGCGGGAGCGGATCATCGCCGACACGGAAGCATCTGTGGCGACGATGGTAAAGCGCTGCTGCAACGACTGGCAGCCTGCGGTCGCCCTGGCATTTTCCTGCGCCACCCGCAAACAGATTCTCGGCACGCGCACTCCCGAAGAGCTCCGGACCCTCAAGGGTTTTCTGCCGGCTCCCCTTCCGATCTGCGGGTTTTATACCTTCGGGGAACTGGCGCCGCTGCAGCCGGGTGAGGGCAGCCGGCTGCACAACTGCACTCTGGTGACGCTGCTGATCGGCGAAGAAAATGTGGCGGCCGCGGTTGACCCCGCCGGGGCCGGTTCCGTATCGTATCCTCCGACCCATCAGCGCACCGACGAAAAAGTAGAGCGGTTGGAACGCGAAAACCTCTTTTTACAAAAAAAGCTGAAGCGTTCGGAACACTACCGTGAAAGATTGGAGAGAAACAAGGACCTGAGTGATGC
>JBATHN010000253.1:0-9137 GCA_049666885.1 Desulfobacterales bacterium | reverse complement strand
CTGATCGTCATGGGATCATCCGGAAAAGCGAGTTGGGTGGAAAGATGGCTCGGCAGCACACCGCGAAACATCGCCGAAAAGTCGGCCTACCCGACCCTGCTCATCCCGCCGGAAAAAATATAAATACACAGGAGGAATTAATGGCGGTAATTACCATTTCGAGGCAATTCGGCGCGGGGGGCAAGACCGTAGGAAAAATGGTCGCCGACAAACTGGGCTACACGTTCGCCGATGACGACATCATTCAGATGGTTGCCGAAGCAGCCAATGTGTCACCCCACTGGGTCGAATCAATTGAAAGGGAAGCCGGCGGCAAGCTTTCCAGGGTCGTCTCCAGCATGGTTTCCAAACGCCTGGTGGACCGCATTCTCAAGGATGAACGCGGCTATTTGGACGAAAGGCTTTATCTGGACTACCTTGTCGTCATCATCGCGCAGATCGCAGAAGAAGGCAACGTTGTCATCCTGGGGCGCGGCAGTCAGTACATTCTCCACGATCATCCCGACGCCCACCACATCCTCCTGATCAATAATTTCGAAAACCGCGTCAAGTTCATGATGGAACACTACGATTTTTCTGAAAGCCGGGCCGCGCAAGTCGTCAACCGCGAAGATAAGCGCCGGCTCAATCTTTATCGCAAGATCAACAAGACCGATTATGACAATCCGGCCCTCTATCACCTGGTTTTGAACATGGCAAAAATTGACATGCAGGCGGGGGTCAAGCTCATATTGGATTTGGTGCCTTCGTAATAAAAGGCAGCGGGACGAGGCGATCGAGGGCCGGCAGCCGGGCCGTTTATGGCTCGAATACCGGCCATTGAATCGCTCTATGAAGGGTGTACCAGTTTGCAGACCAGCTTTTCGGCCACGTCCAAATCGACGCGGCTCATGTTGAGGACCACGTGATAATGGACCCAACTGTCGTAATCCTCTTTTCCGAATTTGCGATATAAGTTGATCCTTCTTTTATCCTCACTGTTGATGGTCTGAACAGCGTGTTTGGTAAACAGTTCGTATTTTTCTTCGATAAACTTGATGCGGTATTCCCTGTCAGCCACCAGTAGAATGTGAAAGGTCTCTTCATTGTCTTTGAGGATAAACTGACTGCCCCTGCCGAGGAGGACGGCGTTGCCTCCCCCTGCGATCGTCTTGATGATCTTGTGCAGGAGGTCAACATATATCTCTTCATCGATATAGCCGTGCCGGTCGTCCAGGATGCGGTCGAAAAAACTTTTTGAAACCAGGCCGGAAATCAACCGTTCGATCTTTCCCCCAGCCTCCTTTTCCATCGATTCGACCCAGTGGGGGGAGACTTTGGCCTTTTTAGCGACCATCTGGATGATTTCATTGTCGTAGAAAGTGTAGCCAAGTCTTTTGGCAACCCTTTTCCCCAACGTGATGCCGCCAGCCCCGAACTGCCTGGAGATCGTCAGCACGGCCATAATGACCTCCCCTGTACTGATTTATAAGGTTGAATTGATATGGTCAGAAATACATTAATGGTCATCCTAATGGCATCGCTTTTAAATATCAATAATTTTCGCCGAAACCGGTAAATCTTGATCCATACTTTTGGTTTCTAAGAAGAGGTTTTTCAGCACTCCGCGCATTGAACAGAGCGTATAAACTGAATCGAATTCTTTATATAATGAGCATTTTAGGCATAGATTACGGTTGCATTTTTTTCTTTTTATGGTATCTGATTGACTCTCGATGAGAGTGCTGGCAATGCCCGCTCCTCAAATGGAGCGCGTCAAAATGAGTTTCGACTATAAGAAAAATCGCCCATGGGCCGAAAACCTGACCATTGTCATGCAAATCGGGTTGACAATGGCGGGGTGCATTGCCTTTTGTTTTTTTATCGGTCTCAAGCTCGATCAGTGGCTGGGCACCAAGGGGGTTTTCATCACCGTATTTATTATACTGGGCGTTATCGGTGGTGCTAACGTCGTTTACCGGCAGGTCATGGAGATCATCCGTGACAAGGAGAAAGACCAACAAGGACGGCAAAATGGAATCGATTAGGAGTACACAGAAAAAATACGGTTCCAGAGCCCTGGCGATTGCCGTCATCGTTGGTTTCGGCACCGTCTTAATCGGCCAGAACTCGCTGGGAAAAGGCCTTATTTTGGGGACTCTTTTCAGTGTGGTCAACTTCATCCTCATGGGTGAAACGTTGCCTCTCAAACTCGGTCGATCGAGTAGATCAACCTTTTTCATCTCCCTATTTTCGATGCTCCTGCGGTACCTTTTATTGGCCGTACCTCTGATTGTTGCCGTCAAATATGAGCAGTTCAACATATTATCGGCCATTATCGGCATTTTCATGGTACAGGTTGTTATCGTTGCCGATCACCTCGGCATACAAATTCCGGTAACACGAAAAAAAACATCCTGAGAGTGAACAACAAATGGGTGAACTCGGTCTTGTCCATCAGTTGATTATAACGGTTTTCGGCTACACGATTACCTTGAACCTGGAGGTAATCGTCATGACATGGATTGTCATCTCCTTCCTCCTCGTTTTCGGTATGGCGGCCGCCCGGAAAAGCAGTATCGTTCCCAAGCCGCTGCAGGTTCTGGGGGAGCTTTTCGTCGAGCAATTCTATAAACTAACGGAAGATGCTCTCGACAAGGAAAAAGCCAGATTTTACGCCCCCCTTATTTGCGCGCTCTTCATGTTCCTGTTGCTGTCAAATTGGCTGGGGATTATCCCGCATTTGGAAGAGCCGACCAAAGACCTGAATACGCCGTTGAGCCTCGGTCTCATGGGATTCGTTCTCGCCCACCATGCCGCCATCAAGTCAAAGGGGTTCAAAGCCTACATCAAGGAGTATTTTCAGCCCATTTTTTTCATGATGCCGCTGAACGTCATTGGCGAGCTGGCAAAGATAATTTCCATTTCTTTCCGGCTATTCGGCAATATCATGGGGGGCTCCATCATCATCCTGGTGGTGTCCTACCTTTGTTACAACATCATTTTGCCGCCTTTTCTCAACGCGTTTTTCGGACTTTTCGTTGGAACGATTCAGGCTTTTGTGTTCACCATGCTCACAGTCGTCTATATCTCCGTACAGGTGAAGTAGGTATGCAATTCGACGTCCAGACAATCATAAAGCTCAGTGCATTTCTCGGAGGCGGCATCGCCATGGGGTTGGGTGCCATCGGCGCGGCGATTGGGGAGGGTTATACGGCCGCGCAAGCCAATTTAGCGGTATCCCGCAATCCAAAAATTTCCGATGACATATTCAAAAACATGCTGGTGGGTCAGGCGGTGGCCGAATCAGCATCCATATTTGCCCTGGTGATTTCAATTTTACTGCTTTTTATGAATATCCCCAGCACAAGCCCCTTGAAAGCGGCCGCCTTATTCGGTGCCGGTCTGAGCATGGGCTTCGGCGCCATCGGTTCCGGCATCGGCTCCGGGCTGCCCGCCGGTCAGTGCTGCCTCGGTATATCACGACAACCCGCCGCCGGAACGCGCTTAACCACCAACATGCTCATCGGTTCCGCTGTTTGCCAGACACCGGCGATCTTTTCCATGGTGGTCTCCCTGATGCTTATTTTCATGGATTTCAGCCGCGAGCCGGTTTCTCCGACGTGGGCGGCCCTCATCGGCGCCGGCTTCAGCACCGGACTGGCTGCGATTGGATCAGGGTATGGCGGCGGCATGGCTGCTGGTGCAAGCTGTGCGGGAATCGCCCGGAATCCGGAATCGGTCGCCAACGTGACCACCACCATGTTGGTGGGCCAGGCGGTGGCCCAGACACCATCGATCTTCGGGTTGCTGGTCAGCTTCATCCTTCTGTTCAAGGCCTTTCCGGAATCCCAGGCGCTCGCCGCTGCGATGGCCCTTTTGTCCGCCGGTATCTGCACAGGATTCGGCGGCATCGGTCCCGGAATCGGCAACGGTATGGCCGCTGAAGGTGCCGTGAAATGGGTTGCCAGGAATACGGCCCATGCCGGAGATCTCATGCGAACCATGCTGGTCGGACAGGCGGTTTCTCAATCCACCGCAATTTACGCCATGGTGATCAGCTTGGTGCTTATATTTGTGGTTTGAACCTATCCCGGGACGGTTGTTGCATCATCGGCCCGATATTCTTTAGTGCCCATCCGCGGTTTCATAAAGGGCACGGATAAGGTTCCGATTCAGAAATGTATAATTTTTCGCAAGTTCAAGGAAATCAGCGGCATTGCGCGGAGGTATACATCTGTATGCCGCAAAAGCGATTCCGCCGATTGACGCCGATCTGTCCCGAAGCAGGCGGGGAATTGCGGAAAAGGGCCATTTATGGACGGAAACTCGTTAGGTTGACTCGGCAGCTTTTGTGCCGAGCATCATAATTTCAAACAAACAGTTTTAAGTCTTTTAGAATTAAGGAGGAGGTAAACATGGCAATCGAAGGTGCAGATATTGTCAAAGCGGCAGCATTCATCGGAGCAGGGATAGCCATGGGACTCGGTGCTATCGGTCCGGGAGTCGGTGAAGGCATGACGGCTGCCAAGGCCTGCGAAGCAATCGGCAACAATCCGAAGGAAGCCGGTCTGTTGACCCGAACGATGCTCGTCGGACAGGCCGTAGCCGAATCGACCGGCATTTACTCGCTGGTCGTTGCATTGCTGCTTCTCTTTGTCGTCTAACCGTAACGGCCGTGCCGGCGCCAGGATTAATTTTCTCGTCATTCGGGTGAATTCTTGCTTGCGATTGCGAAACCCGCGAGCGCGCAAGACGGATACCAATTTCCACTTGCCCTGAACGGCGAGCCTGTCGTCATGGCACGGCAATTGATCGGCGACACTGGAGTTTTTATTAACCGGACTCGTTTCATATCGGCGAAGTCGATTACGTCAAAACAACTCGGACGGGTACCATGCAGATTATCAGCACCATCGCAATGATCAGCATCAATGAAACGCTCATCATCCAATTGATTTCTTTCCTGATTTTTCTCTTCATCATCAATCGGATCATGATCCAGCCTTTGCGCAGTGTCTCTCAGGAACGTGAGGCCCACATCCAGAAGATCGAATTGGATACTGTGGCGGCTGAAAAGAAAGTCGAACAGGTATTGAAGCAAATCAAGAAGCAGGAAACCAAGGCTATCGATACCGCCCAAGAGATTCGAGAAAAAATCGAGGAATCCGGCAAGCTCGAAGCCGACGAAATCATCCACGCCACACTCCGGGAAGTAGAAAACCAATCGAAGGAGAATCACCGGCAGGTTTCGGCACTGGTTGAAGAAGTCAGAAAGTCGGTCCGGAAAGAAGCCGAAACACTCGCCGTTGGCATGATGGAGAAATTGCTGGATCGGAGGCTTTCGTTATGAAATGCAAGCAAGACCATATCGGCCGAGCCGGCTTAATCATCTTGACTGCACTTTTTTTTCTTTCGGCCGGGGCAGTTGAAGTGCTCGCAGCCGAGGGCGGGGAGGGGTGGCGGCCGACCTACGATATTATCATGAAATGGGTTAACTTCGGCATTCTTGCGTTCATATTCTTTAAGTTTGCTCGCCGGCCGCTGAAGAACTTCCTTTCCGATAAAAAGAACGAAATTTCACTTCAAATCAAGACGCTCGAAGACGAAAAAGATCGATTACATCAACGTGTGCGTGAAGCCGAGACGGAACTGGAAGAAAATGTACTGCGCTTGGAGCAGCTGAAAGAACGCATTGTTCAGACGGGTGAGAGGCGCAAACTTGAAATCATCGAGGATGCCCGGCAGGAGAGCCGGATGCTCTTGGAGAGCGCGAAACAGAAAATCGAGGGGCGGATCATTCGGGCCCGCAACCGCCTCAAGGCGGAGATGGTCGACGCCGCGGCCGAAATGGCCTTGGATAAACTACCCAGTCTCGTGACCGAGGATGACAACCGGAAACTACTGGAGCAATTCATGGCCCGCGCTGTCGCAAAATAGTCAGTTCCCTTTTTTCTTTACCCGGCCGCCCAGCGGCCGGTTTTTTTTCGCCGTTACTAGCGGCATCCAGGGCATCATTTATGTGGCCCGACCTTCGCGCTCACTTTGTTTCTGAGCCACTCGAGCCAGTTCTCGAAACCTTCCTCGGTCTTGGCGGAAATCTCGAAAATCGGCATACCGGGGTGGACCTGCTGGATAAATCCAATTGCCGCCTGCCTGTCGTAATCGAGGTAGGGCAGCAGATCGATCTTGTTGAGAAGTGCGGCATCGCATTGACGAAACATCAGGGGATATTTGGCCGGTTTGTCTTCACCTTCGGTTACACTCAGCACCACCACCCGTGTGTCTTCACCGATGTCGAATTCAGCCGGGCAGACCAGATTGCCGATATTTTCGACAATAAGCAGATTGACCGCATCAAGGTCGATGCCGTCGAGCGCTTTCTCAATTACATGCGCGGCCAAGTGGCAGTCACCGCCGAATTCGTCGGTGTTGATCTGTACCACCGGCGCCCCGCTTACGGCCAGGCGATCGGCATCATTCGTAGTACAGATGTCTCCCACGATGACGGCGCTGCGAATGTCCGGCATGACATGCGTCAAGGTCTTTTCGAGTACGGTCGTCTTCCCGGAACCGGGGCTGCTCATCATGTTCAAAACGAAAACGTTTTTCTCCTCAAACAGCTTGCGGTTCTGCCGGGCCATGATGTCGTTGGCATCCAGAACCCTACGAACGACTTTGATCTCGCGCGTTCCGCTTTTGCGGGTTTCAGTCCCGCCCGCCGGGTGCTCCTCGTGAACGTGCGGATGATTGTGGGTATGGTCGCGGTGCAGTGCCCTAATCGTTTTGAATCTAGGCAACATCGATAAGATCATTCGGAAAAGTTTTCCTTTATATGATGGTATCAATTAGGCGAATCGTGCATCATGGGGGTCATTGCGGCAGCGCCGCCTCCCACAGCGTCATTATGCCGGGGTCAGTTTTCATCTTCGGCAATTTCGATTGATTCGATATCCAGCTCGCGGCCCGACAGCAGCTCGATGCTGCCGCTGGTGCATTTTTTGCAGGTGAACACCGGGGCTTCGATGGTCCACTGAAAACCGCAATCGTTGCAATGGGCGACGACCGGTATTTCATCGATTTTTAGTTCAGCCCCCTCCAGTGGGGTGTCCTTAGCGGCAATTTCGAAGCAAAACCGCAGGCTGTCCGACACGATAGCCGACAGCTTGCCGACTTTCAAGTTGACCCGTTCCACCCGGGCAAAGGCCATATCTTTCGGAATCGACGCGGTTGCAATCTCGATAATCTGCATTGCAACCCCCATTTCATGCATCGAATGGTTTCTCCGAATTGGTTTTTGGTGTTTAACACGAAAATTGTAATACGGAAAAAAGGTGGGCACCTCCGCCCGGCGCGTCATTTTCATGCACAGTGGCAGCCCGAAGGGCCATGACCGTTTAGTTTGTGTTCAGTAAGCAACCAAAAACCAAACACTATACACTAAATACTTCCGCGCACAGCTTCCCGAACGTTCCCAAATCCTCACATACGTGGATGCCGCTTGCTTTCATGACGTCAATTTTACTCTGGGCAGTTCCGCTCTTGCCGCTGATAATAGCACCGGCGTGTCCCATACGGCGGCCGGGGGGAGCCGTCAGGCCGGCAATGAAGCCCACCACCGGTTTGGTGACATGCTCGGTGATGAAGGCGGCCGCATCTTCTTCGGCGCTGCCGCCGATTTCCCCCACCATGACGATGCCGGCAGTCGCCGAGTCTTTCTCGAAAGCCTCCAGGCAGTCGACAAAATTGGTTCCGTTGACCGGATCTCCGCCGATCCCAAGGCAAGTGGTCTGCCCAATGCCTTCCCGAGTGAGCTGATGGACCACCTCGTAGGTGAGGGTTCCGGAGCGCGAAACCACACCGATGGGGCCACCCGGCTTGTGTGTCGGTCCTGGCATGATACCGACCTTGCACTCCCCGGGGGTAATGATCCCGGGGCAATTCGGTCCGATGAGACGAACGGGTTTGCCTTGCATGTAATTTTTAACCCGCATCATGTCGAGCACCGGAATTCCTTCTGTGATGGCCACGATCAGTCTCAGTCCGGCATCCACCGCCTCCATGATGGCATCTGCTGCAAACGGAGGCGGAACAAAAATCATACCGCAGTCGGCACCGGTTTCAGCAACCGCATTTTTAACCGTGTTGAAAACCGGCACGTCATCCATCTTCTGGCCGCCTTTGCCCGGCGTCACGCCGGCCACCACTTTGGTACCGTACTCGATGCACTGTCGGGTGTGAAACATACCCTCACGGCCGGTGATACCCTGGACCAGGACTCGCGTGTTCTTGTCGACAAAAATGCTCATGATTCCACTCTCCAAGATTCGTAATGTCAGATATTTATTTCACGATTCCGGCAACTTTTTGCGCCGCATCCTTCAAGTCGACCGCCGTGGTCAGATTCAAACCGGATTCGGCCAGAATCCGACGGCCTTCCTCGACGTTGGTGCCTTCCATCCGCACCACCACAGGCACGCTGATGCCGGTTTTCTTGGCCGCCTCGACCACGCCTTGCGCCAGCACGTCGCAACGCAGGATGCCGCCGAAGATGTTGATCAGAATTCCCTTGACGTTTTTGTCGCTGAGAATGATCCGAAATCCGTTTTCGACCATCTCTGCGCTGGCGCCGCCGCCGACGTCCAAAAAGTTTGCCGGTTCGGCACCGGCCAGCTTGATGATATCCATGGTCGCCATGGCCAAACCTGCGCCGTTGACCATGTTTCCGACATTGCCGTCAAGATTGATATAGTTAAGATTGAATTTTGAGGCCTCGATTTCCAAGGGATCCTCTTCATCCAGATCGCGGTACTCCAGAACGTCTTTGTGCCGAAATAGGGCATTGTCGTCGAAATTGACCTTGGCATCCAAAGCCATCACGGTGTCATCAGCCGTCAACACCAGGGGATTGATTTCCAGCAGCGAACAATCATAAGCAACGAACAGGCGGTAAAGGCTGTTGAGCATGGCAGTAAACGGTTTTACGGCTGCCGCGGGCAGATTCAGGCCGAAAGCCGCCTCGCGACAATGATAGGCCTGGATGCCCTGGAGGGGATTGATGTACACCTTGATAATCTTTTCGGGCGTCTTCTCGGCCACCTCCTCGATATCCATCCCGCCGGCTTCGCTGGCCATGACGACGACCTGGGCTGTAGACC
>JBATHN010000252.1:0-7073 GCA_049666885.1 Desulfobacterales bacterium | reverse complement strand
TCTGCGGCACCCTGTAAACGCTTACATTTAGGTGGTTTGAAGCACATCGGACTTTGCAACCCTGTGAACGGTTACAAAAAATAAGATAGCTTTAAGCTTTAATTTTTTACAAAACTTTTTAAAACCTTCTGCTGCCAGGCTTCGCTGTAACCGTCTGCTTCGGCAATGCCGTTTTTTTTCAGCGTGTGGGCAAAATTGATGCGCACGAAATCCCGGAATCGCTTTTCGACCACCCTGCGAATCGACTCAGACAGCTGATTGTACATGACGTCGTCCACGTCGCCGAAATCAAAAAAGATTGCCAAGTGGTTGACGATGCTGTTCAGGGTGTTTACCGGCACATCCTGGGCCTTAACCGCTGACATCAGCTGGTTTGTCACGTCTACCAGGCCGTGACGGATGACCCTTTTGATGTTTTGCAGCTGGTCGGTTTTCCAGAATATCCGGTTGCGGTCCATGCTCAATTCACATTTGTCCTGCCCCACGAGATTGATCCGGGCCACAACATACTGCTTGGCACCCTCGGGGAGCAAAGAGGCGAGCTGGGTGACAAAGATACCGTCCTGGAACATTGAAACCCCGCCATCGGCGCTTTCCAGGGCATAGATCGTTCCGTTCTTCTTTGCGCCAAGCCGTACATACCCTTCCGATTCCACGAATTTCAGGGGTGCAACAAAAACCGTGCCGGTTCTTTTATCGCTATCGTAGGCCAGCTGTTCCCGGCCGATGGTTATCGTATTACCGCCATCGTCTGTGAGTTCGACCGGTACCTTCAGAAAACGGATGTTGGTCTTCAAGTATCCGGTATATTCCATACTCCGGCCGTATTTAATTGGCGATTTTCTCAGATGCAAGGTCACCTCGGTGCCAACCGGGTAATCTTCATCCAGGACATCGACGTCAAAATAATCCCGCAGACCGCTGATCGTGATCATCAGCCCCGGAAAGGATGCTCTTCGTGTTTTGATGATGATCTTTTCCGCCACCTGAAAACTGGATAGAAACCCGATGCCGAACTGGCTGATAAAGCTGAAGTCAATCCGCGGGTCCCGGTTGATATTCCGAACCTCCTTCGATTGGTAAAAGGAGATGCCGATGGCGAGGAAATACTTCTCGATCCACTGCCGTGTCATTCCGATGCCGTTGTCACGCACCTTGATGGTGCTGACATCGTCGTTGAACTCGATCGCAATGGCCGGTGAATAAAAACGATCACCCAGCTTCCGGTAGCTGCAGGCATCGACCGCGTTTTGAATCAGCTCGCGCAGGAACACGCGCTTGTCGGAGTACAAGCGGTTGCCCATGAACAGTTGCAGGCCGGCTGACGAATCGACACTAAACTTCAGATCTATCGGCGTGTAGCCATCCGGTTCGATTTCATAAAGCACGTCCGAATACAGAAATCGCGGACGTACCCGCTGGTTCAGTTTCTCGAGCAACTGCTGCACGGACCGTTCGTGATGTTTCAGCGCTTTGTGGACTTCAGGATGGGTGCATCGGATTTTAAGGCGAATCGTGCCGTTCAGATACGGGTGAGCTCCGGCATCGGCAACACTGAAATAGGTTTCCAATCTGCCAGGCGAAAGTCGATTGTCTTCCGGTATGTAGGAGATTATCTGCAGAAGTGTCGCCGGGGATTTTAGATCAATCGCCCTGCAAAGTTGAAGGTATGCGGCCAGCAGCGGGACGTTTCCGGCCGCATCATCCGTGAACGCCGCTTTAGATTCGGCCGACGTTAAATTATCGCCGCTATCCGCTCCCGCCTGCAGGCAGACCAGGGTAATGGTGCTGGCAAACGCCCTTTTGGGGACGCCCAAGTCCTGCCAGTTGTCGCGGATCAGCTGGCAGGACCGCCTCGACAGTGACTGATTGAAAAATGCGCGCGCGCGGTCGTGTTTAAAATTAATTGCGAGCGGTGGAAGCCCTTGGCCATCGATCAGGCCGATGTCGCACAAATAAGACGCTGCATAAAGGATGAACTTATCCCCCGGCTGCACAGTAAGCATCTGCTTTTGCTCGTCATCCAGCAGCCAGTTCTCATAACATCGCACCATGCGATCGCCCTGATTGACCAAATCGACCGGACTTTCTGCATCCCAGGGCAGCTGTGCACCGGTCAGCTTGCTAACCGCCAACCGGAGGGTCGCCAATTCCGCCCCTAATTCATTGCCGAGTTTATCTGTTTTGGTATTCATGTGGATTGCACCTGCCGCCTTTTGTATTCCACTCCGAAATCAAAAACTCCGGGCCCGATTAATCCAGAAGAGAGTGTAGAAATGAATGCTTACCCATCAAACTTAGCACGAAATAAAAAGATGCAAGATTGGCGCAATTTTCGGCGGGGGAGATACGGTCGGTTAGAATTGAATATAGTCAAGGCTGAGTTCGTACAATCTGGGCACTTGGTTTAGAAGACGCATGGCAGTCAAAACGAAACACCACTCATAGAACCAGACGGCTGGCACGGATAGGCCGCGGCCGAATTTCCAAACCCTCTGACAGACCGATGTGGGGCCTCCGCGGACGTCAGAGGGTTTTTTACGTTTTTCAGACGGCACATAAGTCAAGAGCACACTTGACCCCTTTATTTACACAGTATGTCGATATAAATACGACATACTGTGCGAAATCAGGAAACGAACGGTGGATATATAGACCAGATAAATTTAGGAGCCAAAATGTCTCAGGGAATCAAGCGTCAGAATCTTCACCAAAAACAGTGTTTTTCTTGCAGCGGGAGCAAGTGACGCTGATGGATTAATTTTCGGAATTTTTAAGTTGTCGTTTGATCTCACTTATGGGAAAAGGCTTCTGACAGTAGTGACACCTGGCGTATGCTTTTTGGATTTTTTCTTTTTCTCCGCATCTGGGGCACACGATTTCGAAAAACTGGCCGACCTCAACGTCTTTCGAAAGTGCAGCAAGTTCTTTTGCTGTAAACTCGTGCCGGCACTTCGGGCAATAGGCGTTGTCGAATTTTCCGAGAAATTTGGTGCCCAGGTATATAATTTCGCCTACGGTAAAAAGGAGGCCGACAGGCCCCAGGAATCTTACGAAAACGCGATCGCCAAGCTTCGAGGCGATTGTTCGGATGATAAAACCAAAGCCTGCCATAATTTCTCTCTCAATTCTTGTGCCGTTATGGAGCTGAGCGATCAGCGACAGCCCAGCCGGCAGATGGATTTGAATGTCGGTCACGAAGCCCTTGCAATCCGTGCGTTCTGCATCCCCGGCTTTCTGCTATAGCAAGTCCACTGCAGACCGCATTATTTTCATGGCCAACCTGCATTTCGACAATTTCAATTGGACCTTGTTCCGATAAGGGCAAACAGGCGTTGTCAATCAAGACTCTTGACGGTTACGGCGGAACCCCATTATGCTATAATGATTTATCGTAAACATGACACTGTTTCAAGTTGATCACAACAGTGAGCCGGGGTTGAAATGGACAAAAAACTCCGTTTGGGAATTAAATCCCAGCCGGACGACACCACCTGCGGACCGACCTGTCTTCACGCCGTCTACACTTATTTCGGCGACAAAATTTCCCTGGACAAGGTCATCGGGCAGGTCAAGCAACTCAAGGGGGGCGGCACCTTGGCGGTCCTGTTGGGCTGTCACGCCCTGCGCCGCGGTTACCGGGCCAAGCTCTACACTTTCAATCTGCAGGTGTTCGACCCGACCTGGTTCGCACCCGGTGCGCCGGCCATCGAAGAGCGGTTGACGACCCAGATGAAGGTCAAAAACAATCCAAAGGTGCGCACCGCCTCCAAGGCCTACCTCGACTTTCTGCGACTGGGGGGTAGAATCTGTTTCGAGGATCTGACCAGTTCGCTCATCCGGGGCCTTCTGAAGCGTTCCATTCCGATTTTAACGGGACTGTCGGCTACCTTTCTCTATCGGACGGCCCGGGAAACGGCGCTCGGGAAAAAATTGGTCTACGACGACATCCAGGGCGAGCCGACAGGCCACTTCGTCGTTCTGTGCGGATACAACATGCAGGATCGCACCGCCTTGGTGGCCGACCCCCTGCTTCCCAACCCCATCAGTGCCTCCCCGATCTACACGGTTCGCCTGAATCGTTTGATCTGCGCCATCATGTTGGGGATACTGACTTATGACGCCAACTTGTTGATCATTACGCCCAAGAAGAAACCCGGATAAGGAGGGATCAGGTGTCTGTTCTCGTTGTCATTGAAAACCCCGAAGATTGCCCGCTGAGTTTCACCGGCATCGAACCCGTTGCGGCCAGGGCGTATCTCGCGGAAAAATCATTTTCAGACCTGAAGGGAACCAAGGTCTTCAACATTTGCCGTTCCTACCGCTACCAGAGCATCGGATATTACGTCAGCCTGCTGGCTGAAGCCCGCAACCACAAGCCCGTTCCGTCCATCACCACCATTCAGGACATGAAATCGGTGGGCATCATCCGACTGACGTCCGGAGAAATCGAAGAGTCCCTGCAAAAGCTCTTCACGGACGATGACCCTAAAAAAATGTCCATCAACATTTACTTCGGCAAGAGCGTCGACAAAAGGTTCGAGCTCATAAGCTCACGGCTGTTCAAATTTTTCCCGGCCCCTTTTATAAGGGCCGATTTTTCATTTGTTATCAGCTGGCAGCTCACCAATGTCTCACCCCTTTCGGTGAAAGACATTCCCCCCGAGGAACAGGCTTTTGCTCAGGCCGTGGCCTCGGAATTCTATGCCGGTAAAAAACTTTACATTCCCAAGCGGTCGGTTCCCCGTTATGATCTGGCCATCCTCCACGATCCCGCCGAAAAGCACCCCCCGTCGGACCCGAAAGCGTTGCGGAGATTCGTCAAAGCCGCCGAGGAACTCGGGCTGGGGACCGAACTGATCACCCGCGAGGATTCCAACCGGCTGTCCGAATTCGACGCGCTGTTCATCCGCGAAACCACCAACGTGGACCACCACACCTACCGCCTGGCCCGCAAGGCCGTGGCCGAGGGGCTCGTGGTCATCGATGCGCCGGAATCGATCCTGCGCTGTTCAAACAAGGTGTACCTGGCCGAGCTTCTGTCCCGGTCGAAGGTGCCCATTCCCGAGACCTACATTTTGCACGCCAAAAACTACGAAAGCCTGATGAGCCAAATGAGCTATCCCTGTATCTTGAAACAGCCGGACAGTGCCTTTTCGCAGGGTGTGGTCATGGTCGACAACAGGGAGTCGCTGCGGGAACAGTTCCGTCACATGTTGAAAAAATCGGAACTGATCATTGCCCAGGAATTCCTGCCGTCGGCATTCGACTGGCGTATCGGTATCCTTGACCGCAAGCCCCTTTTTGCCTGTAAATACTTCATGGCGGGCAAGCACTGGCAGATCGTGCGCAAGGGTAGGGGCGGTCGGGAGGTATACGGCAAAGTGGAGACGCTTCCGGTGGCAAAGGCGCCGAAGTTCGTGGTCAAAACCGCCCTCAAAGCCGCCAACCTGATCGGTGACGGGCTCTACGGCGTCGACCTCAAGCAGGTCGGTCAGAAAGCCTTCGTCATCGAGGTGAACGACAATCCCAACATCGATGTCGGATACGAGGACGATGTTCTTGAGGATGAACTCTACCTGCGGATCATGGAAGTCTTTCTCAAACGGATCGAAATCCGAAAATCGGGAAACCACAGTCAGTGAGCGACACGGCCCTTCACCTCTTCGAGGCCATCGGTCTCGAACTGGAGTACATGATCGTGGACAGACGCAGCCTGTCGGTGCTTCCCATCGCCGACAAGGTCCTTGCCGCCGTCGCGGGCCAGATTGTGTCCGAAGTCGAGGTGGGGGCGCTGAGCTGGTCCAATGAACTGGTCCTGCACGTGATCGAGCTCAAAACCAACGGCCCGGCCGGTTCGTTGACCGGTCTCGGCAAAGAGTTCGAGCGGCACGTCGAAAAGATCAACGCTATCCTGCGCCCCATGGGGGGGCGGCTCATTCCCACGGCCTGCCATCCCTGGATGAATCCGCTTACCGAGACGGTGCTGTGGCCGCACGATTACAGTCCCGTCTATGAGGCCTACGACAGGATCTTCGGTTGTCGGGGGCACGGCTGGTCAAATCTTCAGAGCACCCACATCAATCTGCCTTTTAACGGAGACGGCGAGTTCGCGGCACTCCATGCCGCCATTCGTCTGCTCCTGCCGATCATGCCCGCCCTGACGGCCAGCTCGCCCGTTCTCGACGGGAAACCCACCGGATTCCTTGACAGCCGCATGGAGGTGTACCGTCACAATTCGGCCCTGATTCCGTCTGTGGCCGGTAGAATCGTTCCGGAACCGGTCTACTCCTGCGGCGACTACGAGCGGGACATATTCCAACCCATGTTCGCTGCCATCGCCCCCTATGACCCGGCCGGTGTCTTGCAGCACGAGTTCTTGAACTCGAGGGGCGCCATCGCACGCTTCGACAGGGGCGCCATTGAAATCCGGGTTCTCGATGTACAGGAATGCCCGCAGGCCGATACGGCTATAGCGGCACTATTGGCGGTCGTCCTCAAAAAGCTGTGCCGGGAGCACTGGGGACCCGTCGAAAAGATAAAAAATATCGCCACCAACCTGCTGGCCGACCTTTTTCTGGCGGTCATCAAAGATGGCGATGCGACGATCATCGACAATCAGGAGTTTCTCGAAACCGTCGGCCTGGCCGGTCGGGGGCCGCAGACTACCCGGCAAATCTGGCGGCATCTCTTCGAGAGCTGCCTGACCGATGGCGATATCGACGCCGAGACAGTCCGACCGGTTGAAACAATATTGGAAAAGGGGTGTCTGGCCCGACGAATCCTAAAGGCGTTGGGGAAGAACGCACGGCGGGAAAAGCTCCACCGGGTCTACGCCGATCTTTGCGACTGTCTGGCCGATGGGCGTATGTACCTGGTTTAACTGCTACATTTCCCTTTCCACCAATCCCTTGACAAACCAGCGTTGCATGCTCAACACGACCAGGATGGGCGGCAGCATCACCAGAAGGGCACCGGCCAAGGCCACATTCCACTTGGGAACGTCATCGATTTGCGGAATCAGCTCCTGCAGACCGATGACCGCGGTGGTCATGTCCGGATCGGTGGTGATC
>JBATHN010000251.1:0-5642 GCA_049666885.1 Desulfobacterales bacterium | reverse complement strand
ATCCTGATTCACGAAAAGAAGATCAGCAACATGAAGGACCTGCTGCCGGTTCTCGAGCAGGTGGCCAAAATGGGCAAACCGCTCTTGATCATCGCAGAAGACGTCGAAGGAGAAGCCCTCGCGACCCTGGTCGTCAACAAACTCAGGGGTACTCTTCAGGTAGCGGCCGTTAAAGCGCCTGGATTTGGTGACCGCCGAAAAGCCATGCTGGAGGATATTGCCATCCTGACCGGCGGGCAGGTGGCCTCCGAGGACCTTGGAATCAAGCTGGAAAACATGTCGATCAACGATCTCGGCAGCGCCAAGCGGATCACCATCGACAAGGACAACACCACCATCATCGACGGTGCCGGATCCCGCTCCGCCCTGGAAGGTCGTGTCAAGCAGATCCGAGCCCAAATCGACGAAACGACTTCGGACTACGACCGCGAAAAGCTTCAGGAGCGCCTAGCCAAACTGATCGGCGGTGTAGCGGTGATCAACGTCGGAGCAGCTACCGAGACTGAAATGAAAGAGAAAAAGGCCCGCGTCGAAGACGCGCTCAACGCGACCCGTGCTGCGGTTGAAGAGGGTATCGTTCCCGGGGGCGGTGTAGCACTGGTAAGGTGCCTGCCGGGGCTCGAGAAACTGCGCCTGAAAGGCGACCAAAAGTTGGGGGTCAAGGTCGTTATGCGGGCCATTGAAGAGCCGCTGCGGCAGATTGCCAACAATGCCGGCCAAGAGGGATCGGTTGTCATCGACAAGGTCAAGAACGGTGAAGGTGCCTTCGGGTACAACGCCGAAACCGATGACTACGGAGACCTGATCGAGGCCGGTGTCATCGATCCGACCAAGGTTGTCCGCTTTGCCCTGCAGAATGCCGGCAGCGTGGCATCGCTGATGCTGACCACCGAGGCAATGGTGGCCGATAAACCGGAAGAAAAATCGGAACCCATGGGCGGCGGTGCACCTGGTGGTATGGGCGGCATGGGCGGTATGGGTGGAATGGGCGGCATGATGTAAGATACCCGTCAACCCGTCATCGTCGCAGCCCTCTTAAAGCTGGATTAAAACCCCCGTGCAACATGCACGGGGGTTTTTTTGTGCCGCCTCGGATTTCTTGACTTTTTGGCGTAAATCTTTTAAAATTATATACAATTCATATGGATAACATCAATTGATTCACAATTGGAGCTTCGAATGAAAATGAAATGGAAGCAAGTTTTCGGAATGGGCCTGACGGCAGTTTTTCTGGCGATCGGCATCACCGGTACGCCGGTTTCCGGTCTGGCGGCCGATGTGCAGCCTGCAGTTCAGTCCAAGAACACGTCCGGCATTGCCGGTGAAATCGTCGAGACGGAAAGCGGCATCTATTATACGGTAAAAAAGGGCGATACCCTCTGGGGCCTTTCCAGGAAATTTGCCGATTCTCCCTACCTGTGGCCCGATCTGTGGAGTGGAAATGACCAAATTGCCAACCCCCACCGCATTTATCCCGGCCAAAGGATCCAGCTTTATCGGCGCGAGGACGTCGCAAAGGTCAGTAAACCGGTGTCAACTTCAGCCGATTCTGCACAGCCGACGCCCGCACCTGTATCCGAATCGCCGCAACTCGGTCAATTAGACTTCTCACGCACCGACCGGGTCGGATTCATTCGGGATCCGGCGGTCGTCCCCAGCGGTCGGATCTTTAAGGTCCTCGGCATCCACAAAATGATCACCGCCGATGATACAGTTTACATCAGCCGTGAAGACGGTCAGGTTCTTAGTCCCGGTCGGCGGTACACCATATACCGCACCCTGGGAGATGTGCACCACACCGTCACCGATGAATACCTCGGCGTTCAACATTACATTCTGGGCACAGTCGAAATCACCCAACTCGAACCTGAATATGCCATGGGTCGGGTGATCAAGGCTTACGGGCGCATCCAGAAAGACGACCTTCTGATGCCCTACGAGCGCCAACCGGAGAAGATCGCCAAGGTCACCCCACCGCCGGGCATCATGGGCGAAGTCATTATGGCCGAAGAACACAACCAGATTCTCGGTGACAACGTCATTGCCTTTATCAATCGTGGCGCAAATGACGGCGTCAAGACGGGCCAAATTTTCGATATTTACTTCCAGGATAAAGCAGACATCCACCCGCAACAGGCCGAAAAAACGCTCCTGAAACCGGTCGTTTTCGGTCAACTGGTGGTCCTGCGCACGGAAGCCACCACCGCAACGGTGTACATCACGCAAGCCAAGCAGGCCATACACCCCGGCACAAAATTTTCGTCACCGACGCTGTAAGAATAAAAAGAGTCTGTTTAGCCACTCATGGCTGTTGACCGACATTTGTTCTAAATCGCAAAAGAAATCCCCCTTGGACGACCGTTATATCGGAAACTCAAGGGGGATTTTTTGGGGTCACTTCAAAGTGAGTTGATAATTTCACCAAAATGCGTTTGAGACAAAAATAGAATTAAACCGCAGATAGAAACTCGAAACCCGCAACTCGTGGCCCGATACGTCGACGACATCCTTCAATCCCGCCAAAGATAGGCGGGACTAATCGGGCTCAATCCCGCTATAGCGGGACTAACCCGACTCTCAAAACTGCTCCCACGTCACTTTCAGGACTTCCTCGAAGGTCGTCGTTCCTTCCAACATTTTTTTGATCGCCGATTCCCGCAGGGTGAACATACCCTCCTCCCGGGCACGACTGCGCATTTTCTCCACGTCCGTATCGGTAGTTGTCAACTTCTTCAGGGATTCGGTATAGGGCAAGACTTCGAAAATTCCGGTCCGTCCCCGATAGCCGGTAGTGCGGCATTTTATGCAGCCTTTGCCACGATAAAGAGTCACGCTGCCCCTGTTGCCGATATTCAATCCCAATTCGGCCAACTCAGCTGCATCCATTTCAAACGCTTCTTTGCAATAGGGACAGATTTTTCGCACCAGGCGCTGCCCCAAAATCCCCACCAGGGTAGCCTGGATCAGGAACGAGGGGACGCCGAGGTCGAGCAGGCGTGTCACGGCCGAGGGGGCATCGTTGGTGTGAAGGGTCGAAAGCACCAGGTGGCCGGTCAAGGCCGCCTGGACCGCATTGCGGGCGGTTTCCAGATCACGCATCTCGCCGATCATGATGATATCCGGGTCCTGGCGCAAGATAGTGCGCAGAATGTTGGCGAAGGTCACCCCGATCCCAGGATTCACGCCGATCTGGTTGAAATCCTCGTGGATCATTTCAATCGGGTCCTCAACGGTGACGACGTTGTTCTCCGGAGTCGAGAGCCGGCGGAGGGTGGAATAAAGTGTTGTCGACTTGCCGCTGCCGGTCGGTCCACACACCAGGACGATGCCGTGCGGCATCTGAATGAACTGTTTGTAGCGGGTCAGATCGGTTGCGGTGAACCCGTTTTCGGAAAGGTCCTGAAAGAGAATATCCGGGTCCATCACGCGCATGACCACCTTTTCACCGAAAGCCACCGGCACGGTGGAGATCCGTATCTCCACCTCCACGCCCCCCTTGTCGGTCTTGATCCGACCGTCCTGGGGCCGCCGTTTTTCGGAGATGTCCAGCCTCGACAGCGTTTTGATGCGGCTGATGATGGCATTGTGGACTTTCTTGGGCAGTTTGTAGACCGTGTGCAGAACACCGTCGATGCGCATTCTCACCAGCAAGATCTCGCGTTTGGGTTCGAGGTGGATGTCGCTGGCCCGCTGTTCGAAAGCGTAGAGCAGGATGTGATTGACCGCATTGACGATGTGCTGATCCGTGGGGGGCAGGTCTTCGTCCGCTTTCAACCGGACATACTGTTCGAGGTTGCCCAGATCGACAGAAGGGCCCGCAAAAAGGTCCTCGGCCGCGGCGATGGACCGTTTGAACCCGAAGAACTCTTCGATCAGCCGCTTTACATCCGACCGCGGCGTGATCACCGCCTCGGCGTTCAAATTGGTTACGCGCCGGATATCGTCCTGCACCACGAGGTTCAAAGGCACCGGAGTAGCCACGAAAAGGGTGTTGTCTTTTTTATCGATCGGCAGCACCAGGTGGCTGGCGGCAAAGTTTTGGGGAATCATGGTCGTGACGAGGTTCAGGTCCAGCTTGAGGGGGTCGATCTTCTTATAGGGCAGGTCCCACTCCTGTGCCAGGGTGGCAAAAATGGTGTCCTCGTCCACCAGGCCGGCCTGACCGTCTTCCCGGGGTGCCTTTAAGGCGGCGATCACGTCGATAATGTCCGCCTGGCCGTTGCCGTTGGACCGGCCCTTGGCGCTGCTCGTCTTGCCCGCTTTGCGCTCGAGCTTTTTTTTGACGGCGTCTTCCTTGGCCAGAATCTCTTCGGCCCTTTCGGAGGACAACAACCCGTACTTGATGAGAACCTTGCAGACATCCAGGGAGATGAAGGCCTGCGTGGTATCAATCATTGAATCCATCGTATATCCAAACCCCTTGGAACGCAGTGGTTCGTTTACCAGCACCGGCACGAAAAATCGTCTGCAGTGAGTTATGAACTGCGCAGGGTGAGGTGGGGAAAGCCGGTTTCATTTGCTTATAAGGTATCTGCGTCAGTCAAACGTAAGCAGCGGGGCGATGGCGCAATCGAATCCTGTCGTTCATGAGACTTGCCCGAACACCCCAAACGGGTGATTATTGCGCCTGCAGCCACATGGCCTCAACTTCTTTTTGGGCGTTGACCCAGAAACCGATCTTCACTCCGGCCTTGAAACCGTATTTGCTCGCCTGATCCTCTTGGCGAAAATCGGTATAGAATCGCACCAGACCGGATACGGCGTAAACGGTATCGTTGATAACGATGGTGTCACCTCTGTAAGCATCGATGACACCGCTGCTCTCGAACGGTTCAATGTTCTCCGCCGCCCAAAGGTTGGGCTGCCCGATGTGGGGTTCTCCCAGAAGGCCAGGTGTTAAAAGACAAAGGCAGACAAGAAGGATAACCCGACGATTCCATCGACCGGTTTTCGCGGCCGGAACCGACCGGTTCTGTGTCAACGGCCTGTAGTCCATTCCAAGAATCTCCTCTTGAGAAAGGGCATTGCCGGGAAACAACCGGCAATGCCCTTTGGTTTTGTATTAACGCTCGATCGTTCGCCAGTAGAACATTCCGCGACTCTCGGCCAACTCTTCCATAGTGGCAATGCCGCCGGAAGCGGTGCTGAAGAACTTCCGCTCGGTCTGCCCATTGGGGGTCATGAGGATGACCGGCGGGTACATCATCGTGTCGAACTTCATGCCGGTCGGCGGCACCCTGATGAATTCCGGCAGGCCGCTGCCATCGAACCAATCCGGATTGGCAATGGTGACCAGGTCGTTGTCGTCGATATAGCCGTCACCGTTGACGTCGAACTGGGCCTCTGCCACCCGGCCGCCGGTGCAGGCGTTGATTTCATGCACGATGGAATCGCCGCCGGCCGAACACGGGTCGTCCTCGGGAATCGAGGTAATGATGACCAGCTTGCCGTCCCGGACGAAGCTGTTGCGGATCACACGCTCCTTCTCCAGCGGCAGATCGAAATACCAGCCGGCGTGATTGGTGGGATTCCCACCCGCATCCGTAATCCAGATCGGTTCGTGATCCGTCAGGGTCCGCAGCCAGCGGCCGGAATAATCCTGCCACTGGACCACCGTTTGTTCCAGCAGCGTCACACTGTCC
>JBATHN010000250.1:0-1573 GCA_049666885.1 Desulfobacterales bacterium | reverse complement strand
AGCTGGTGTTGAAATACCGGATCCGCCTGCCCCGTAATCTTTTACTGCTGTTTAAAACCTTTATCCAGACCGAGGCCCTCGGTAAAATTCTCGGCAGCGACGCCAGCATTCTCGAGGTCACTCGGCCCTATGCGCACAATCTGCTTCAGCGTGGATACGAGGCCCGTAAAATAATGCGCAATGTCGGCAAGGAAACCCGCCGCATAAGCGGCTATTTGCGGGTGCTGCCGAAGTTTCTTCACGATATTCTCCGCGCGGCTGCCAGCGGCAAACACCGGATCGAGGTTTGGCACAGCGGGTTTGAGCAGCTTGACGACAAGATTGAAAAAGGCATCAATCGTCTGACGATCGGCATCATCGTCAGTGCATCGGTGATCGCGGGCTCGCTGATATTGAATTCTACGCAGAAAGTTATGGAGTTCACACTGGATTTCTTTGGTGTGCACACCGTTTCCATCACATCGCTGTTGGGAATAACCGGCTACTCCATGGCAACGGTTCTGGGGGTATGGCTGATTATTTCAATCATGCGATCAGGCAAGATGTGATTAAACTGATCGGTTCCAGGTTCAGGGTTAAAGGTTCAAAGGTGATAAAATGCTGATTTCCGAAATTTTATTCGCCATCGTTTGAATTGGCCGCTTTAGTCCATGGGGTCAAACATGGAAATCGACTCAATTGACGCGCCGTACGATTATTAAGAGACCACTTAATGCACTTTAATCGGGAACCGTTAATCCCGCCTGGTCGGGAAACCGTTCAACCCAAATGCAATTGTTTTGCTTCACAGCAGCCCGGATGACGGAAAAACCATGTTTTCTATCGACCAATTCAACCGGCAGTATGACACCGAGCGCCGTGACATCGTCATCGACGGCCACCGCTATTGGTTTTTTGTCCCCAAATCGATCGACCGGTTCATCGACCCGGAAGACCCCTTGCAGGACTTTCCCCTCTGGGCAAAAATCTGGCCGGCCAGTGTTGTGCTGGCCGGGCACCTCAGCCGCCTGCCGGTAGCACCGGGCCAACGGATACTCGAAATCGGTTCCGGACTCGGGGTGGTCGGCATCATTGCGGCCTGCAGCGGTCACGACGTCACCCTGACAGACGCCAATCCCCACGCGCTCGAATTCGCCCGCGCCAATGCGCTCGTCAACGGCTGCACTCAGCTGACGGTCCAGCGTCTCGACTGGCAGGACCCGCAGCCGGAGGGAAAATTCGACATCATCGTCGGCTCCGAAGTCGTTTACAAGGATCAGGATATCGACCGACTCTTGACGTTGTTCGTTAACTGTCTCAAAACTCAAGGACAAATCCTTTTGGTCGAAGAAATGCGCCGGACTCTCGACCCGTTCTTTCGGCACCTGGATCCCCATTATCGGATCACTATAAAAAAAAAGGTCCTGCGCGCTGCGGACGAAGAATCCCTGGTCCTGTTGATCCAAATGCATCCGCGTAAGCAAGCCTGAGCACTGCTGGTAAAGCCACAACCGATGCGGTCGACGCCTTTTTGACCAGCGCCGCCAGTGCGGCATCAACCAGTGACATAACTGCGTGGCATGCTCACGTACCC
>JBATHN010000249.1:0-11910 GCA_049666885.1 Desulfobacterales bacterium | reverse complement strand
TTAACGGGTTCGCTCTTGTACTCGCTTCACATTTTGCGTTTCAACAAAAATTACACCTAATCTTCACAATTAATAAAAAATTAGCACTCTATTGATTCTCTTGAATTGGCCGCGTTCTAAATCGATTGCTGGGAACTGATGGTCAAAGCGCCTCGAGCTCGGCCCTGAATTTCTCGACGTTCTCAATGCACCTGACACCGGTCAAACCGATGCGCGGCATGATTTCGGCAATGCCATACCCACCGACGTAAATCTGCACCCGATGGGCACAGTAACTCCTCAACTTACGCAGTTCACGAACGATTGATGCGATTTCGATTCGATGACTGATGCTTAGCGCGATTGCCTTTGCCACTGTCATTTTTACGGCTGCCGCAATTTCCTCGGCCGGCAGGTTTGGGCCAAAATACAATGGCCGCCATCCCGATTCTGCTGCTGTCAGGGCCACAACGAGTGCGCCTGTTTCATGCCACTGTCCCACCGGTGCGGCCACCACTATTTTGGGTGACATTTCTGCGACCACGACTGCTCGGAGCATATCCAACAAGAATGATCGGATGACGATGGATGCCATATGTTCGTTGATGATTTTCATTCGGCCGGCTGCCCACTGCTCACCGATTTCTTTGAAAAGGGGCTGAATCACACAACTTAACACCTGCGGGCGCGACAAATTTACGGCGGCACGCTCTAAAACTTTTTCAAGGGCAATTGGGTCCAGGCTGGCTACATGCTCGAGTGCTTCTGTCACGATGTTGGCGCAGTCATTCGCATCGCTGCAGCTTGCTTCATTTGCGGCCTTTGAAGACCGTGCTGTTGCCTGGAGACCAAGACCTACCAGTTCATTGTTTTTAAGGGACGCAATATAAGAAATCGCGTGTCCGGATTCGACAGCTCTCTTGAGCAATTTCAGACGATAAATGTCGACGGAGTTGTAAACACGCCGATTTGTTTCCGTACGCCGAGGCACAACAGCCGAATAGCGTTTCTCCCACGTGCGAAGAGTGTGAGGTTTTAAACCGGTTTGTTTCGAAACATAGCGGATTGTAAAATTTTCATCGTTTTTCATGTCTAAAAATTAAGCTACAGGTTTGACAATGTCAATGCTGTGTTTAACATTTGTTTACAAAAATTGATAAAAAGCTCATATAAATATCAACAAATTGTAACCAAAGTGTTCGTAATGGAAACAATTTTAAATCACAAAATCAAGTTATCAGACCATTTAATAACAAAAAAGGAAGGGACCATGGAAAATTTAAACAATACTGATTCAAAAAACAATGATAGTGAATTTGGTTCGTTAGGGGACGTAACAGTTCTCGACGATCTACCGATTTTGCCGGTTCGTGAATTGGTCGTTTATCCGTTTTTAAAGGTTCCTATGGCTATACCGGCTCAATCGTTTCCGTTAATCAAAGAAGCTCTCAACGGAAACAAAATAATAGGTTTGGTAACAATCAAACATGACGGTGTCGACGAGCCCAAAAAGGATCAGGTTTTTGAAACTGGAACGGTCGCTACTGTCGTGCACGCTAAAAAATTAAAGGACGGAACAACGATGGTGATTTTGAACGGCTTAAACAGATTCAGAGTCACTGCCTGGCTGACGGAATCGCCTTTCCTCAGAGCCAAAGTATCAAGAGCGCCTGAGGTTATCGAGTCGGACGTGGAAATGGAAGCACTCCAGCGTAACGTTCGCACTATGGCTCATGACGTTATCACGATGTCACCTCAAATTCCGGATGAAATAGCTGAGGTGTTGTCACAACTTAAAGATCCGCTACAGTTGGCTTATGCGATCGCCTTCAACTCAGATCTTGACGTTCAGACACGTCAAAAAATCCTTGAGCTCGATAGCTCCAAAGAAAAATTGAAAATTTTGTCAATGCATCTGGCAAGAGAAAAAGAAGTGCTGGCTATCGGCAACCGTATTCAGACGGAAGTGAAAGAGAACATCGACAAGACCCAACGCGAATATTACTTGCGTCAGCAGATGAAGGCTATAAAAAACGAGCTCGGTGAGTCCGACGGGGACTCAACGGAATATGATACATTAGCTGCCCGAATCGAAGGCTCAGACTTGACGGACGAGGCGCGCCAGCAGGCTGAGCGGGAGTTGGAGCGTTTATCGCAGATGTCGCCCCAATCAGCCGAGCATCCGTTGATCAAAACCTATCTGGACTGGCTCCTGGATCTGCCATGGAACCTGGCGAGCGAGGACTCCAGCGACATCCCTTCGGCTCGCGGTATATTGGACGCAGACCATTATGGCCTCGATGAGGTGAAAGAGCGCCTCATCGAGTACCTGGCGGTCCGCAGCCTGGTGAAAAAGCGTGGCCTCTCGGATGAAAGTGGCACTGCCGACTCTGCCATGGGCGTTATCCTTTGTTTGGCTGGACCACCGGGCGTCGGAAAGACCAGCTTGGGACGCAGTGTGGCCCGTGCATTGGGCCGAAAATTCACACGCATGAGCTTGGGGGGCATGCGAGACGAAGCTGAAATTCGGGGACATCGGCGAACCTATATCGGGGCGATGCCCGGTCGTATTATTCAGGCCATCAAGCGTGCCGGGACAAAAAACCCGGTCTTCATGCTGGATGAAATCGATAAAGTTGGCCAGGACTGGCGTGGTGATCCGAGCAGTGCCCTGCTGGAGGTGTTAGACCCGGCTCAAAACGGGACATTTCGCGACCATTATCTGGATGTCGATTTTGATCTGAGCCAGGTCATCTTCATTGCTACGGCCAATCAGCTCGGCACCATTCCACCACCATTGCGTGACCGGATGGAAATCATTCAGCTGGACGGCTACACCGAGTTCGAGAAAGTACAGATCGCCAAACGACATCTGATTCAGCGCCAATTAATGGCACACGGCCTCAGAGAGGATGAGGTCACTTTTATGGATGACGCCGTTCGCAAGATTGTCAGGAGTTATACGCGCGAAGCCGGCGTCCGAAATCTGGAACGCCAGATCGCTGCTGTTTGTCGCAAGGGAATCGTGAATCTAACCGATAACGGCTGGTCTCACGTGGTTATCACACCCGATCTGGTTCGTGAATACCTGAAGAAAGAGCGGTTCGAATCAGAACGCGCAGAAACGATAGATGTCCCCGGAGTGGCCAACGGACTGGCCGTCACTCCCGTCGGCGGCGAGATCCTGACCATCGAAGCCACCCGCATGTCGGGCAAGGGTAAGCTGACATTGACGGGACAGTTGGGTGACGTGATGAAGGAAAGCGCCCGCATCGCCCTTAGCTACGTGCGCTCGCAGGCCACGGAGCTTCAGATCGATCCAAGTGCTTTCGAAAACGCCGATATTCATTTACATGTACCGGCAGGGGCACTACCAAAAGACGGCCCTTCGGCCGGCATAGCCATGATGTCGGCTTTTACCAGTCTGTTCAGCAATCGTGCAATCAAGAGCGACGTGGGAATAACCGGAGAGGTCACCTTGCGTGGTCGTATTCTCCCAGTAGGAGGCATAAAATCGAAAGTGTTGGCTGCCCATCGGGCCGGACTGACGACCGTCGTTTTGCCGAAGAAAAACGTGCGCGATCTGGACGACCTTCCCGATGAAGTTCTCAATTCCATGGCGTTTATTGCGGTCGAACGCGCTGAAGAGGCTTTGAAGGCGGCTTTTGAACCGGAACTGGTGGAACATCTCAATTTGCCCTGTGGAGCTTCAGATCCCCGCTATGTTGATGCGTTGCCGGAACATGCGAACTGCTTGCGCAAATGAGTGACGGGACATGGGTGATCATCACTTCGGCGTGAATCTTGTACCTGACGTATATCTGTAATTCTTTTTGCCTGACAAAGGCAATCAACACAGGGCGATATTCATAAACGTCCACATGGAGTTAATAATGAAAAAACAGCACAAATTCTCTATCTGGTACGTCATACTCGGTATTTGGGGGGTTCTGATACTTCACAACCTGATTGCATCGGCCCTGGTTGTTAAAACGATCCCTTACAGCGAGTTCAACAAGTTGGTGAATGAGGGCCGTGTATCGGATATATCCATATCCGCCGATCAGATTCAGGGCCGTATGTTTACATCGGATAGCGATTCCGATAAGGGCGAGTTGTTCCGGACGGTTCGCGTCGACCCGGATATATCGGGGTTTTTGGAGGAAAACAACATTTCCTATTCCGGACGGATCGATTCGAATTTTCTGGGCACCTTGCTGTCGTGGGTCGTGCCGGTATTTCTTTTCCTCGGTATCTGGCTTTTTATGATGAAGCGTCTTCAGCAGCAGAGCGGATTTATGAGCATCGGAAAGAGCAAGGCCAAAATATTCGTTGAAGATGACGTAAAGATCCGCTTTAACGATGCTGCCGGTGTAGACGAGGCCAAGCAGGAACTGGAGGAGGTGATCGAATTCCTGAAAGAACCGGAACGATTTACCAGCTTGGGAGGGCAGATACCGCGAGGGATATTGCTGCTCGGACCGCCGGGCACAGGAAAGACGCTCTTGGCCAAAGCCGTTGCCGGTGAAAGCAACGTTCCTTTTTTCAGCTTAAGCGGGTCTGAATTCGTGGAAATGTTTGTCGGGCTCGGCGCCGCGCGCGTTCGGGACCTTTTTAAACAGGCCAAAGAAAAAGCACCTTGCATCATTTTCATCGACGAACTCGATGCGCTCGGTAAAGCTCGTGGATTTGCGGCAGTGGGTGGTCATGATGAAAGAGAGCAGACCCTGAACCAGCTGCTGGTGGAATTGGATGGTTTCGATTCCAATATCGGTGTCATTCTGATGGCCGCAACCAATCGCCCAGAGATTTTGGACCCGGCTTTGCTAAGACCGGGACGGTTCGATCGACAAGTGCTCGTGGATCGACCCGATAAGGTGGGGCGTACAGCCATTCTAAAGATCTATGTGGATAAGGTAAAGACGTCTGAAGATATCGACCTCGAGAAGGTTGCTGCCATGACGCCCGGCATGGTGGGGGCTGACCTGGCAAATTTGATCAATGAAGCGGCTTTGCTCGCTGTGCGGCGGAAAAAAGGGGGCGTCGGGATGGCAGAGATCGGGGAGGCTGTCGAGCGTGTCGTCGCCGGCCTCGAAAAGAAGAATCGACTCATCAATCCTGAAGAAAAAAAGATTGTAGCTCATCACGAATTGGGTCATGCTATTGTGGCCATGGCCCTTCCGGGTGCAGATCCGGTACAGAAAGTATCGATCATACCCAGAGGCGTTGCGGCCTTAGGCTACACCATGCAGGTGCCAACCGAAGACCGGTTCCTGATGCGGAAAACCGAGCTGGAAGACCGGATCGCCACCCTGCTGGGAGGGCGTGCTGCCGAGGAAATTATTTTCAACGACATTTCCACCGGGGCCCACAATGATCTTTCTCGGGCCACTGACATCGCCCGCAGCATGATCAAGGAGTACGGAATGAGTAATCGTCTGGGCAAAGTCTACTTTGCCCATAAGGGCCAGGGCCGTTTCCTCCAGCCGAATCGGGAACCCGGTGGAGAGTATAGCGAAACGACGGCCAACATGATCGACGAAGAGGTCAGGTGCATCATTGACGAACAGTACGCGGTGGCGCTGCGAATTCTAAAACAGAATAAAAAAATTCTCGAGGAAACGGCCGAGACCCTACTTGAAAAAGAGGTGATCGATGGTGACGCCCTTAGCCAACTAAGCGCCCAGGTTCGAAAGTACAAGACCGGTTCAGGCAAGTTTACGTCAGCTGCAGCCGACCATTCGCTGGCCGCCTGAAAGTCCGATATGACTCAATATATTTCTGAGAATTTACGTCAGAGAAGGTAGATTATGGCGCATAATCTTCGTATCCTCATTGTCGGCGGTGTCGCGGGTGGCGCATCTTGTGCGGCCCGTGCCCGCCGGCTCTCCGAATCGGCTGAAATCATCATGTTCGATCGCGGCCCGTATGTGTCGTTTGCCAATTGCGGGCTGCCGTACTATGTCGGTGACGTCATCAAAAAGGAAGAAAATCTGCTCATTGCAACGCCCGAGTTGTTTCGCAAGCGTTTCAATATCGATGTGCGTCTTCGTTCGGAGGTGGAGGGAATCGATCGAATCAAACGCTGCATAACCGTCAAAGAGGTGGAATCCGGAGAAACCCGAACCGAGCCCTATGATGCGCTTGTCCTTTCACCGGGGGCACGTCCCATTCGACCGGATCTGGCGGGAATCGATTTGCCGGGAATTTTCTCTTTGCGTACCATACCGGACAGCCGTCAGATAAGACAGTGGATTGACCAATATCAGGCCCATCGTGCCTTGGTGGTCGGCGGCGGGTACATCGGCATGGAGATGACCGACAACTTGCTCAAACGGGGATTGAAGGTGACGGTTGTGGAAAAGCAGGCCCAGGTGATGCCCATCGTTGATCCTGAAATGATTGCCGATGTCCATGCTGCATTAATCGAGGCCGGTGTCTCCCTATTTTTAAATGACAGTGTGGTCAGTTTTGAAAAAAGCGTTGGACACACGCTTGGCGTTACATTGGCATCCGGCCAGAAAATTGAGACGGATATGGTGATCCTATGCATCGGCGTGCGTCCGGAAGTCAGGCTGGCCGTTGACGCAGGTCTCGCCGTCGGAGATGTCGGCGGCATCCGGGTGGACCCGAAAATGCGCACCAGCGATCCACATATATGGGCAGTAGGGGATGCTGTGGAAGTATACGATGTGGTCACTCAGACCAAGGGCGTCATCCCCTTGGCAGGTCCAGCCAACCGTCAAGGGCGCATTGCCGCCGATGTCATTCTGGGGCGCCAGCGATCGTTCCGCGGCGTTCAGGGCACCTCGGTGGTGGGTATCCTCGATCTCGTAGTGGCCTTTACCGGCCCTAGTGAAAAGCTGCTGAAGCGTTTAGGCCAATGGGATGATCTGGAAAAAGTGTATCTTTATCCTGGACATACCGCCGGATATTACCCGGGTGCCAATCCGATCAGTATGAAGCTGATTTTCAATAAGCGTAACGGTAGTGTCGTCAGTGCCCAGGCCTTGGGGAAAAGCGGGGTAGAAAAGCGTATCGACGTTATTTCCATGGCAATTCAGAACAAGGCCACGGTCTTTGATCTGGAGGAAGCCGAACTGTGCTATGCCCCTCAGTTCGGATCGGCTAAAGATCCTGTCAACATAGCCGGGATGATCGCCGCTAATGTCATGCGGGGAGATATAACCTTAGCGCATTGGGAAGATATCCATGACACCGACGCGCTGATACTGGATGTCCGCACCCCTGATGAATTCAAACGCGATCATGTAGAAGGCGCATTGAACATACAATTGGATGAAATTCGCACGCGGATGAACGAATTGCCTAAGGAGCGGGAGATCTGGACTTACTGTTACGTTGGGCAACGCTCCTATTACGCAACGCGTGCTTTAGTTCAATACGGTTTTAACGTGAAGAACATCAGCGGCGGATTCAAAACCTTTTTGCTTCATGAAAGCAGTCGGTATCTGGGTTGATTGTTTTCAAGGCAGGGGTCAAAATTTGATTATGGATTATAGCTGCCGCTAAAAAGCCTTGCGCTTAACCATCAAGAATCAATCTTTTCAGCATAGACATTCCACTCCTTTTTTCCTTTTTACTCATCGCCGACTCGGCCTTGCCGCAAGTATTCGACCCGTTCTTTCGAAAAGACTCTTCACGCTCACGCATGACAGAGGGCTTTGGACTGGGACTGAGCCTGAGCAAATCCGTTGTGGACGCCCACAAAGGCAAGATTGATATCTCAAGTAGACTCAGATAGGGTACCAAGGTTGTTGCCATGCTTCTAAATAATTAATTAATTTACTTGATAAAAGTTTGCATTTGAGTTCTTAATAGAGTCAGGCAATTGCCAGATCACTATCAGGAGCGATAGCCGCCATTTCGGGCATGCTTAAATTAAGTCCCTGGTCATGTTTTGCTCATAGTTGGAAGCCCGAAAGTAAAACATCGTTACGCTGATTAAGGAAATCTACACTTTTTGTGTATTTATTCATAGAAAAGTGTCAATTTAACCTGGTCTGATTTTGCGGCTGTCATACAATTTTGATGTTGATCATTGGGCAAAAGATCAACTGCTTGCTTGCACATCTTAAATAGTAATCACTATTTCAACCTTAAAACTTACAGAAAGGGTGTTATCGAGAAAAGGACACGACGTTGGGTAAGAAGTTTAGTACCAACCTTCAAGAAGAGAGGAGGGAAAAATGTCAAGGAAAAGCAAGGTAAGCACCATGTCAAAGAGACTGTTTGCGAGATTTGCCGGCGTTTTCTTTCTGGTGTTCTCATTATTATGTGCTTCGGCTATGGCCGTGCCGCCACGTATCGGTTATATCGGCTTATGGGATGACAGTAGCGGTCAGCCTCTGAATGGAATAATACCCGTAAAATTTATAATTTACGACAAATCTACGGATGGGGGTAATGTGCTGTGGGAAGAAACATTGACCGACGTGGAAGTTAAACACGGCATCTGCAAGGTGCAACTGGGTTCAAAAACACCGTTAAGCCAAGCGATATTTAGCAATAACATGGAGCTGTACCTGGAGGTTAGAAACCAGGCGATCCAAGGGGATTGGAACATTTTGGAATCGCGAAACCTCATCACCAGTTCACCCTTTGCCATCGAGGCAGCCCACGCCGAAAAGGCAGCAGGTGTAGATAACGGGGTAGTGGATCAATTGAGAGACCGTATCGTTGCCCTGGAGAGCCGTGTATATAACCTTCAGGTATTATTGCGAGATGTTCAGGCACTACTCGAAAATGTAACAAGGGACGACACAAATCTCTACTTTACAGGTATTAATGTCCATATCCGAAATGGAAAAGGGCATACAATGACGGCTAACGGTTTAGGCAACCTAATTGTGGGGTACAACGAGGAGAGCGATACGGGTAGCCAACGCAGTGGTTCTCACAACATTGTGGTGGGAGATCGACACAACTATACCTCGTACGGCGGCTTTGTCGCCGGCAGACAGAATACCATATCGGATTCTTTTGCCAGCGTCAGTGGGGGATATGGTAATACGGCAAGTGGAGATTTCAGCAGTGTCAGTGGGGGTGAATACAACACTGCCAGTGGTGCTGGAGCGAGCGTTTCCGGGGGTGAAAACAATGAGGCCTTGGCGCTCGCGAGCAGCATTACGGGCGGCAAGCACAACAGAGCGAGCGGATATTATTCCCTGGTAGCCGGTGGCGGGCACAACGAAGCCGGTCTCGGCAATGACGCTCAGAGTCGTTTCGCGGCCATTCTGGGAGGGGAAGGAAACATAGCCGGCAATAAAAGCAGTGACAATTTCGATCTGGCGGAACATGCAACAATCATAGGAGGCAAGGGCAACCTATCCAAAGGCGCATTTGCCACCGTCAGCGGAGGGACTGCAAACAATGCGATCGGGAAGTACAGCAGTATCAGTGGTGGACGTGAAAACATAGCCGATGGAGAATGTGCCAGCGTGAGCGGAGGGACCGCAAACAATGCGATTGGGAAGGTCAGCAGTATCAGTGGTGGACGTGAAAACATAGCCGGTGGAGAATGTGCCAGTGTGAGCGGAGGGACCGCAAACAATGCGACTGGCAAATACAGCAGTATCAGTGGTGGATTTAGAAATTCAGCCGAGACACTGGTAAGCAGTATCAGCGGCGGAAATTCGAACAAGACCCTTGCAAAGGGCGGCAGTATCAGCGGCGGGTATGAAAATACTGTGAACGGGATGGTCGGCAGCGTTAGTGGGGGTATGTGGAACAAAGCTAATGGTGACTACAGCAGCGTCGAGGGAGGCTTTGAAAACACATCAGGCGGAGATTACAGCAGTATCAACGGTGGGGTAAAGAACACGGCCGCCAGTGCCGGCAGCAGTGTCGGCGGAGGACAGGGCACAACCGAAACAACTTCCTATTCAATCCCGCTTCATTTTATGCCTGATTGGCCCTAAGCCTGCAGTTGCATAAAAAAATTTAAAAAACGATAA
Source organism: Desulfobacterales bacterium (assembly GCA_049666885.1). Classification (GTDB taxonomy): domain Bacteria; phylum Desulfobacterota; class Desulfobacteria; order Desulfobacterales; family SG8-13; genus JARFQH01. The sequence continues at coordinate 1,954 of JBATHN010000249.1, read as the reverse complement.
GGAAGATTTTGTAAATCGTCTGTCTCGGGTGCTATCAGAGACGAATGCCCCCTTGCTGCGGACCGGAAATGCTCCCATAGCAAGCATCATGCGAAAGGTTCCTACTGGATAAGGGAGCAAGGGCATGGCATTGAAAAGGTAATCGAGCGCGTATCGGATTTGTTTTCATTGAGCAGACAGGTTATCTGAATGGGTCTGTTCGAACGCCGACGGGGGCTTTTACTATTGGGAGTGGCGTCCTTGTGGCACCTGCATGGATACGCCTGCCACCGGGTGGGAAAGCCCCTTGGTGTCCTAGATCGCAACTTCTCGTCAGGTCAGGTTTTGCCAAGGGTCGCCCCAGTAAGACTTTCAGGCGTGTTAGACCGCCTGGCATAGCACAAGGAAAATTTAATGTTTCCTTTTTGCAAGTTCAAGCGGTACCAGAATCGTCTTGATTGTTGAAAACAATAGCGGATCACGACTAATGCTCCGGGCCGCTCGGGTGATGGCCGAAAAGTTTTACATTCATTCGAAAGGCCGACTTCATTTCTGGGGAATGACAAATTCCGAGTCGTGGAATAGCTGACCAGCATGCGAATTCTCGAATGATGATATTCTGCAAGGCGCCGGAGGAGTCTATGTGAGTTTTGCGAGGTATGCGATTCACACGCGGAATTCGTGCCACTTGTCAACAAAGAATGTCCCGCCACCCTAAGATTCTGTTATTATATTGTCATTGACAATATATCCGAAGCAATGTACATTATGTACAAAATGAACAATAAAGCCAAATTGTACAAAAGGTGCTCCATGCTTAACAAAATATCAACAGCGGATGCCAGAAAAAAGTTTGCCTCTATTATCAACAGAGTCGCATTTGGGAAGGAGTCCTTCGTGCTCACCAGACGTGGTGAGCCGCTTGCAGCTATCGTGACCGTAGAAGACCTGAAGCTCCTGCATGAATTGGAAGAGCAGATGGATGTTGACGATGCCTGGAAAGCTCGCAATGAACCGGGTGAAAATGTGTCCTGGGAACAGCTGCGCGAGGAGCTCGGTCTTTGAAGTATCGGATAGATTTCAAAAGGTCTGCTGCCAAAGCACTAAAAAAAATACCGAAGCGGGACCGAGAACGGATCCGCGATAAAATTGACAGCCTTTCCGAAAGCCTGCCAGATCCGAACATTACCAAGATGAAGGGGGATAATCCGTTTCATCGCATTCGAGTTGGGGATTATCGGATAGTCTATGAAATCCGTGACGATATCCTTTTGATCTTGATATTGAAAATCGGACACCGAAAGGGCATATATCGGAAACTTTCGTGAGATGACCTCCCCTGAATCAGATCATCCATTCTACAAATTTAACTATCTCAAATCAGAGATGGTGCAACCGTAGGTTTCCCGGTTCGTTAAATCACTCGACCTGATATAGAAGCCGGTAGGTCGCATCACCGAAAATCCCCTCATCACGAGATAATGTGACCCTCTGTGGTCCACGGCCAATTACAATCCGGGAGGCTGTGTGACTGTCGATTTCCTCGGAGCGTGCCCCGTCGCGCTCCCAAAGGACTATCTCGGCTTCGGTTCTAAACTCGGTAATCAGATCAACATTGGTTGTACTTGCGCCAAATGGCTGACATGCTCCGCAACTGTCCAGAAGCCATCGCCCCTTCGCAAGTCCATTATTCCTTTTGGTATATGAGGCATTTTTCCCCCTGAAAGATACCTCGCCAATCCTCCAACTATCAGACATCACCTAAACAGTAATGATACCTTTTGGTTATACGTAACTGTAGCGTCTTTTTTAGAAACTAAACAATACCTAAATCAATCAGACTTCGTTCTCCCGACTCGATCGCTTTTTCTGGTGACCGAGGGTTCCAACCGAGGATGCTTCGTGCAGCGTTGACATTCATTTCTTTTTTAATCTCTAAATCGGGTAAGAAACGTTTTACACTGCCATCAAAGAA
>JBATHN010000248.1:0-3954 GCA_049666885.1 Desulfobacterales bacterium | reverse complement strand
GCCGAGGGGGTTTTCATCCACCAAAACTTTACACCCATAGGTCGCTTCGAGGTTTTGAAACGTCAGAACCTCATGGGGCAGCCCGAGGCTGGCAATTTCGCCGTTCCTGAGCAGCAGGAGCCTGTCGCCGTACATCGCGGCCAGGTTGACGTCGTGTGACACCATGACCACCGTGACCTTTTTTTCAATTTTCAACTTCTCCATCAGATCCATCACCCTTATCTGATGGGAAATATCGAGTGAAGCGGTGGGTTCGTCCAGCAAGATGATTTCCGGTTCCTGGCAGAGCGCCCTGGCAATGAAAACGCGCTGCTGCTCTCCACCGCTGAGTTGATCCAGCTTTCGATCGGCCAGGTGGGTCACCTCGGTAATCGCCATCGCCTGCCGCGTGGTTTCGATGTCTCTGTCTTGCGGAATGCCCAATACATTCTGGTGAGGGGCGCGTCCCATCAGAACGGCTTCTTCCACGGTAAACGGAAATCCGACCTCGAGTTGCTGGGGAACATAGGCAATTCTTCGCGCGAGTGACTTGTATGAAAAGTTCCGTATATCCCGTTCGAAGATCCGGATCCGATCGGTGCCGGTTTTCAAAACCCCGGCCATGAGTTTCATCAACGTCGTCTTTCCCGAACCATTCGGGCCGATGATGATGAAAAAGTCGCCGCCGGTAATCGAAAAAGAAAGGTTCTTCAAAACCGCATGGGTTCCGAAGGCGTGACTCAGGTTGTTGATCGCAAAAGCCGTCTTCATCGTCTCGATTTTTTCAGAAGAAAAATGAACACAGGCGCACCAATCAGGGCCGTGATGACGCCGGCCGGCATTTCACCCTGCTGCGGCAGCGTGCGCGCCAGCGTGTCACAAACGACCAGATAGGCGCCACCTCCCAGAATACAGGCCGGCACCAATACACGATGATCGGGTCCCCATATCAACCTCAGCAGATGCGGCATGACCAGACCGACAAATCCCAGAAGGCCGCTGTAGCTGACGGTCGCGCTCACCATCAATGATGTGAGGACCAAAAGGACAACCGTCACCGTCCTGACGGGCAGCCCCATCGTCTGCGCTGTTTCTTTGCCAACCAGAAGAAGATTCATGGCGTGTGAAAAGAAAAATATCACCAGGAAGCATGGGATGAGGATGAGGGCCAGTATTCCCGTCGTCAGACTGTCAGCCGAAGAAAGGTCGCCCATCAACCAGAAAATGATATTCTGCAAACGCGCGTCCTGGGTCAGCGACACCAGGAACATGATCACGGCCGAGCAAAAGGCGTTCACCATGACCCCGGAGAGCAGCAGCGCGTCTTTCCTCAGTATCGTCTTCCCTGAAGACATGACCAGGATCAGAACGAGGGTCGCGAGGCTTCCTACAAAAGCACAGAAGGTGACGCCGGGAAACCGGGACAATCCCAACATGATGCCGATAATGGCGCCGATGGCAGATCCGCCCGATATCCCCAGAATGTAAGGTTCCGCCAAAGGATTTCGGAGAAGCGCCTGGAAGACCAGTCCACCCAGGGAAAGCGTCGCGCCCACCAGAACTGCCAGCAAGACCCTCGGAAACCGGAGATGCCAGATAATCGTTTCCAATGTGGTGTTCGCATCTCCCTTGCCGAAAATAATGGCCAGGGAAGCCCCCATACTCTCACGGGACGACCCGATAGAAAGAGCGATGAGCAACGCCACCGCCAGAAAACCGGAAAGCAACAATATCACCAGCGATAAGCGTTTGATCACGGATGTTGGGGCCGTCATCACTGAGAGTTTCCAAAAATTTCCGGATGGATGAGTTTCACGAGCAATTCGAGAGCCTCCACGAGGCGTGGCGTAGGACGATCAAACAAATCCGAATCGACGATGTCGATGCGCTGATTTTGGACCGCCGGTATTTTTGGCCAGCTTTGCCATTCCGCCTTGATTTGTTCGAACGAGGCCCCTCTCGTCATCGAGCTGATAATGATCACTTCGGGGGCGAATGACAGAACCTGTTCGCGGTTGAACCGCGGATAGGCGGTGCTGCCGGCAGCGATGTTCTCCCCGCCGGCCAAGACGATAAGCTCGTTGATAAACGTGTCCGTTCCGATAGATACGATCGGCGAAACCCCGATTTGAAAAAACACACGCGGGCGATGATCGGTTTTCGCCACCTGGGTTTTGACCCGTTGAACCCGGGCGTGCATCTGCTCTGCCAAATCGCGGGCTTTCTCTTCGGCATTCAACAGACCGCCGATCTCGATCACCGCTTGAGCGACGGTCTCGATATTACGCGGATTCACGGCGTAGACCGGAATGTTCAGCTCGGTCAATCTATCGGCCGCCGCCTTGGGGTTGCCGTCCTTGGTGGCGATGCAAAGATCCGGATTAAGCGCGACGATGCGTTCCAGATCAAGGCGGATATACGTTCCCACTTTGGGAAGGGTCAACGCTGCCGGCGGGTAATTGCTGTAGGTCGTCACCCCTTTCAAGCGATCCTCCTGACCCAGCGCGAAGATTATTTCGGTAATGCTAGGCGCCAGCGACACGACCCTTTTGGGGGTATCGGGTACCGTCATACTGCGCCCCGTCTGATCGACAACTATTTTCGCGTCGGCTCGAGAAAAGTGGAACAATGTGAAAACGACAACCACGAGCCCAATGCTTATTGCTTTTACAGATGGCGATTTCATTCGGCTTCCGACAGGGATGCACAGAAAAAAAGCGTGAAAAAACAAAAATCCCGGACCGAAAATGAATCGATCCGGGATTCAGTAGTTTACCTGAATAACGTCAAACAATTCTCGGTCCACGGAGATTGACTTGATCGCCCAGGCAGGTCTTCTGACTTCCCTTCCTTCTCAGCAGCCTTCCCATACCGGAAATTGAGCACAGTGGCGTTGCGAAGCCGAGAAAGTTCCCTTCACATCCTTAAAATGAAAAGGGGAGGGTCACAGCAGCGGGCCCGTCCTCGATTCTCACGAGGTTCCCTATTAAGCCCGGTGTTTATGCTATATCACTGTCGATTTCGCGTATTGACGCCGTGACGACCATTAGCCGTAAACACCATGGCACCTGAACTGTCGAATACCCATAAAACGATTAAAAATGAAAATCAAGCAAGATCTGCAAATTGTTTTTTTAACGCTTCATTGCATTTAACTTATCAGTACAAGGATCTCCAGGGGGAAATTTACTGTTGTTTTGCGTTCCGCAAGCTGCTTATGGTGTGAGCGTGAACGCAAACAGCTGCGAAACAGAGGCCTGCGGCTGGGCTCGAAGGGATAGACCCAAAGACGCCGCCATTTAATTTCCTTCTCGACTTCATTTCGAACTTCAAGGTCGCCGTAAGGTGTTATTATTAGCGTTCATCCCTTGGTTTCATCTGTAAGTCGGTTTCCGATCCAGAAATGTGCAATTTTCTGTAAGTTCAAGAAAATCGGCGGAATTGCGCGGAGGCATACTACTGTATGCCGCAAAAGCGGTTCCGCCGATTGACGCCGACCTGTCCCGAAGCAGGCGGGGAATTGCGGAAAAGGGCCATTTCTGGACGGAAACTATTTGGCCGGCCTCGGCGGGCTCACAAGTGCTTCGCCGTCGAGGACCGTGGTTCCTTCCTGATTGACGCACCAGGTTTTGAGGCGCACCCGCTTTTGGTCGGCGATGATCTCCGCCACTTCGGCAATGGCGGTCACCGTATCGCCGATTTTGACCGGCGCCAGGAAATTGAGCTCCTGACGCATGTAAATCGAACCCGGCCCGGGGAGAATCGTTCCGATGAGGGTGGAAATGAAACTGGCCGTCAGCATCCCGTGGGCGATGCGGGTTTTGAAAAAAGTCTTGGCGGCATACTGCTCATTTACGTGGGCTGGGTTGAAATCTCCTGAAATGCCGGCATAAAGGTAAATATCCGTCTCGGTGATTGTCTTTGAAAACTGGGCACTCTGCCCCACGCTCAGTTCGTCAATTGTTAAACCAGTCA
>JBATHN010000247.1:0-5057 GCA_049666885.1 Desulfobacterales bacterium | reverse complement strand
TGGCCGAGGGCTTGGCCGAATCAAGGGGCATCTCCATCGATATCGAACGCGTGAAAACAAACATCGTTTTCTTCGACAGCAAGATAGACGATCTGCCGGCCGATCGTCTATCCGCAGTGCTCGCCGCGGAGGGAATCCACGTCCTTCCCACCGGGAAGCGCCGGCTCAGGGCCGTCACCCACTACCACATCACGGCCGAGGACATCGATTACACGCTGAAGATATTAGATAAGGTGACGGGTTAGCCGAAACAGGCCTGTTCTCGGAAACTTACCAGTTCCCTTATTGAAACTGTGGATGGGCACTATTTATAAAGATGACTAAAACCGGTGCCTTAGGACATTTCGCGTCCGCCCTCGAAAATGGGCAGTGTGTTGGCCCCTTGAGGCATCACGGTAATGGTGGGATTCATGTTTTCGCAACGGGCGTAGGCCAGCTCGAGGGCTGCGGTCATGTCGACCACCGGCTCCATGTGAGCTTTGGCGGCCAATTTGAGATTCGCCGGGTCGGTAACGAGGATCATGCTCCCCATCTGCCTGTATTCCAGCTGCTTGACGGCCAGCCAGCCTGAGATAAGGAAGTTATCACGGGCGGCCTTTTCCAGTGAGTACAGGTCCTTGTTCTCGAACCATTCGAAGAATTCGGGCGGATCCTGGATCAACGGGCACTGAGCCAGGATGATGGCCACTCCGCCCGTTTTCATGGCATAGGTGGCATTGTCGATGGTTTTCTGGGACTGGTAGAGGTTGATATCCCGGGGATAACCGCCGGCAGTGGCGATGACGATGTCGGCCTTTTTCTCGATTCTTACGCCGAATATATCCTCCACCAGCTGACACGCCTGCATCCAGGCCGAGACCCAGTTGCCGGTGAAGATACCGGCGATGTCTCCGTCCAGGTTGGGCACCACGTTGATTAAAAAGTCCGGTTTGGCAAAGGCGGCAATTTCCATCATGTCTTCGTGCATCGGATTTCCGGTGGTGACGGCGCTTGCCGACCTGGGGTTTGTGCCGCCGCCCACCCGGTCGGTCAGGGCCAGCAAATGGTTCTGCTGGATGGTTTTCAGCGCAGCCACACCGGGCAGGATGCTTTTACGTCCCCCGCCGAAACCGGCCATGTAGTGATAGATCACCCCTCCGGTGAGAATCAACCGGTCGGCTTCGGCCGCGATTCGGTTTACCGCGACCTCGGTCCCGCGACTGGTTTTGCCCAGATAAACCATGTTTTCAATCTGCCAGGCGTCGTGATTCACCACCCTGACGCGGTGGCAAATTTCCCTGGAACAGAGATCGACGAATTCATCTCTAGTATTGGGGCGGTGGGCCCCCACACCGATAATGATGGTCATATCCCGGTCTTTGATCCCTGACCGGTTGAGGTAATCGATGAGCAGGGGCAGTGTCTCGTCATTTCGTTGCCAGGCGCGGGTGATATCGCTCACCACGATGGCGACTCTCTCTCCCGGTTTGACCCGTTCACTGAGGGGCGCCGAGTCGATCGGGTGGTCCAACGCGAAGAGGTAGTCCCGTGCCAGGTGGGTTACGGCCGGACGGTTGGAACCGACCAGCTCGTAAAGGAGCCGGTCGGTGGGTATCTCGAAAGACAGGGTTCCCCTGCCATACTTAAGGGTGAATTTTTTAATGGTCATCTCATCCTCAGTTTAGCCGATTTATTGGCCAATTGTTGAGATCAATGATGGGTATGCCCATTATGTCAGCCATTTCGCAAGTTGCTGTTCGCCGAACGGCTCGGTTTTTCGTTTGACAATTCGACGGGTGCCAAGGTACAAAGGGACGCTAAATTACCCGATTGAAAATGTAATGTGGTTGTTAACGCCGTTTCCATGGTGATTGCAAGCTTTGATTCAAAGCTGGGGTCAGCAGGAAAATATGGGTCCACCTTGGGCATAAACGTACCGATTTGTATTGGAACCAAATTGATTGATGCGATTTCGGATTTGTTTTCAAAGTGAACTAAAGAAGGTTGCATACTTTGGAGACTGAACTATGCAAACCGTAGGCAATTATCTCAGGCAAGAAAGAGAAGCCAAAAATATCAGTTTGTGTGAAGTTGCCCACTTAACGAAGATCTCAGAATTTTATCTCGATTTCCTCGAAAAAGATGACTTCGAAAAACTCCCACAAGGGCCATACATCAAAGGGTATATATCTTCTTATGCCAGATTGATTGGAAGTAACGCAGATGAGGCCATCAAGTTGTACAATTCTCTGCAAGAGCAGATGAGTCAAATCGAAGCGGCCCAGACCGAAAGGTCTGAAACTGCTGCGAGACCGGCACCGATTGCTTGTTTACAGGAAAAAATAGGATCTTCAATTAAGGAACTATCCGCATCTGTTAAAGCCAAAACCGCTTCGCTGAAGATCGGCACCTCTTCATCCGAAGCCCTTTCCGCCCCATTTGGAAAAATCCCGGCCTTTTTGAAAACAGCCGGCTCAAGCCTCAAAGCCGCGCTTCCCTCTTCCGATGCAGTTGCCTCTTCATTAAAAACAGCCTGCGCTGCACCCAATATAAATCGCAGACTGTTCAATCGACGGACATGGCTGACCGCCTTTTTGGTTTCGGCAAGCGCCGGCATTCTGGTTCTGGCCGGTTTCGGGTTCTATCATTTGTTCATCTATCAAAAAATTCCGGCTCCGGTGGTGAAGATGCAGACGCTTCAGGATGAAAGTGCAAAAACCACGCGTGCCGCGGGTGCAGAAAAAACCACCGAACCGTCGCAACCACAAAATGCGTTCAAACCATCCGACCAACCGGTAGAAATTAAGAAAAACAAGGCACAATCTCCGCTCACAGAAGTGCCTACCGGTCTGAAAAATCCATCGCCACCGTCCGCCCCAGTCGCGGAGGTATCCCGTGATACCTCGATTTCGGAAAATAGCGGCATTCCTTCCCGAAGCGCATCCAGTAAGAGCGTTCAACTCTCAAAAAGTAAATTGGCAGGCGGAAAAACCCCCTCCGAGGAAGTCGCTGGAGGTAAAGACATCGCCGCAGAGTCCCGAAAGGGAGCGACACCGGACCAATCTTCGAAACCAACCTCGGCCTTGTCCGTTCTGAACGTAGCAGAAGCAATCATCTGTGAAAATGTAAAAGACAGGATGCCTGCCGGCGTACAAAATTCTTTTCCCTGGTCGATCCCGCGCATCTATGTCTGGAGTCTGATTAATGCCGAGAAGTATCCATCCAATATCCGGCATATTTATTACTTCGGCGAGCAAAAGATCAGCGATGTCGCATTGACAGTTCGATCATTTTCCTGGCGGACCTGGAGTTACCAGACCATCTCAGACAAGCGCTACAAAGGCCCATGGCGGGTCGATATCGCCACGGCCGAAGGCAAAGTGCTGCAACGTCTCTACTTTGAAGTCAAGTAATAACAGTGAAAGGAAGTCGAATATGGCGAATTTTTTATTCACTCTGAGCCAGGATGACAATGAAAAAGCAACCCGTTGTTTTCAGTTAGCCAAAATCGCCCATGGAAAAGGGCACACGGTAAATGTTTTCTTTATCGATGCAGGAGTGACGTGGGCCGATTCCACCAGGGATTTTTCGGGAAAAACGGCTACCGGTGATTGTCCCAATGATTACCTGCAATATCTTGTCGAAAATGAAATCACAATAGGCGTCTGAATTCCCTGCGCAAAAGCTCGTCAGGTTGACGAGAATAAATTCTTCTCCAACATGATACTGGACGGTGGTCCCCATCTCATTGACCTCGCTGCTGAAGCAAAAGTATTTAACTTCTGATTCACAATCACAGCGTTTTTGTAAGCGTTCACAGAAACCGCATCTGCTTAGTTGGCGGGCGTTTGAAGTACAAAAGTACGTCTGCGCGCCCGACGCCTTGCATCTGCGGCACCCTGTAAACGCCTACAATTAGGTTGTTTGAAGCGCATTGGACTTTGCAACCCCGTGAACGGTTACAACGATTCGGAAACGCTGGTGGTTGCGATATGAAATTATTTTCTCAGCAGTGGGTACTTGATTTTCCAAAATAAAATCTCACCGTTTTGTCCGCCCCCATGTAACCTATAGAAATCAATACTTTTCTCTTAATATATAGTTTGGCATGACTTTTGATATAAGTGCGTCTAACCTGCCGTGCTGATGTCGCCTGATCTTCGACACACAGGCAAAGAAGAACAATGGAACCTCACAGGAGTAAAATCGGCAGGTTTCGGACCGTGCAGTATCTTGACAATAAGGAGTGAGGTATGAATATCAAAGGTCTTTTGTTTGTGCCGCTTGCGACCGCGATGCTGTGGACTCTCCTCGGGTCCGCCATGTACATCATCTGGCAGGCCTACAAAATTCTGTCGGCAGTGACGGGAACCGCAGCGGCTTGATTTTTTCAAGGCGTCATCAATGTTGATGAACTCGTAAAAAGTCTCAATTCAGACGGATCCGTAAAAAGCTCGACGATCAAGGCTTGCGAATTTCGAGGAATGAGGCGTACTTATGGTACGCCGCAATGACGAGAAATGAAGCATAACGCAGATATCGGGCTTTTTACGGATTCGTCAATGTTTGAACGAACGCTGCCCGGTAAACACCATCGTCGCATCGACCTCGTTGCACGCTTCGATGGACTGGTAGTCGTTGGTGGAACCGCCCGGTTGGATCACGGCTGAAACCCCTTCCCGCAGTCCGACGTCGATCCCGTCGCGGAAGGGAAAGAACGCGTCGCTGACCATGGCTGCGCCGATCAGTCCACCCTTCTCTTTTGCAACCCGGTAGTCGATTTCGGCCCGTTTGTCCTTATCTGTCATGTCGTTGTAGGCAATGCCGTATTTTTCGAAACAGTACCGATCGGCCAACTTTCGATAGGCCTTGTCACGGGCTATTTCGGCCACTCCAACCCGGTCCTGTTCACCGGTGCCGATGCCGACGGTCACCTGGTCCTTGACGTAGATAACCGAATTCGAGGTAAACCCCGACTCGACCAGCCAGCCGAAAAGAAGATCGGAATATTCCGTCTCGGTCGGCGTGCGCTTCACGCGGTAGACCTCGCCCTTGACCTCGCATTCCGCCGTCTTCAG
>JBATHN010000246.1:0-3939 GCA_049666885.1 Desulfobacterales bacterium | reverse complement strand
ACACGGCGCGGCGGGATGCATCGGTCATTGAATGCCACCGTATTTACAAATAGGGCCACTTAGTCTGTCCGCATACCGCTCAGGTACAATCGTCATCATATCCTCAGGATGATTCCAAGGGGCAGGGATTCGCCGAACATGGCCGTCTGATCATTGCGGGCCGGGGGTGTGATCTCCATTACGCGGCGCTTCAAATCCTCCGTCAGTTCATTGACCGCCATCCATTCGAGCACCCGGTTTCGCATCTCTTCGTCGAGATCCCGCGCCCTGTCGCCTGTTTTACGGGCCATCTGTGAAATGGTCCGGCCGACGATAGTCGGATTCGACCAAGAATAGCCGATCAGCTGGTTGATCCAGCGGGCGGCTTCAGCCGGCGGGATGGTGCGATCCGCCGGTCCGTACAAGAGTTCACGGGCAGCCAGCCGGGAAAGCGCCCAGAGGTGCTGCGATTTAAGCTTTTTGGGCGAGATTTCATCGAGTAGTTGACGTCCCAGCCGGACCTTGTCTTTACTGTAAAGTTTTTCCAAGTTGGCGGCGGTCATCCAGATTTCCAACCGTTCCTGCGGGGTCACTCTCTTGGCGGCGGCTTTTTTTTCGAAAAACACCGCCGAGAGGTCTTGGAAGAACTGGCGCTGCTGTCCCGGCGTCAGTCCGGCGGCCACTCGGCGCCACATGATCCACCATTCCAGCCGCACCCGGGGGTTTTTGGCATGTACCGGCCCGTTCGGGTACAGTTTCCAGAGCCTTTGCAGACGCTGTTTGTCCAGGCTCTCGCCAATGCCTGGCCGCAGGCAGAACCCGAGCAGGTTCATCCAAGCGCTTTCAAAATCGATTCCCTTGTTGCGAACCGGCGTCAAATCCAGCAGATCATCGGCCAGGCTGCGGATGAATCCCAACGGCCAGTCGTCTCGGGGTAGATCGACACGCGAGCTCAATTTTTTAGCGAGTTTTTCCACTCTGGACTTGTCGTCACCGCTCATGACCCGGTTAAGGAGGTCTCGGGCGGTTTCGACGACCGCAAGTTCTAAAATCTGGGTATCGTCGGCCGCCTCGGGCGTCGCGGTATCGCGCAGCTGAAATTGAAGCTTCCAGCGATGCTCGCTGATACGGGAACGGCACCAGAGCGCCAGGGTCCCGACTTCGGTGTACTCAGCCTCGATTTTGACCGGGATGGCCTTTTGAGTACCTTTTTTCCCATACTGCACGACTGTTTGCAGCGGCGGCAGGGGTGTAAAGGAGTCATCGACGTGAACCAGGTCGCCGCTGCGGTCGCCGCTGCGGTAGCTCGAACTGAAGATATCGAAACTGACCGGCTGGTTGGTCAAAACGTCAAAGGCCTTGTCCTCCAGGGGGATGGTGCTGCCTTCATCGAGGCCGCGTTCGACGATGCACATGACCTCGCGCTCACGGGGTTTTGGTTGTCCCCGATCGTGTCGTGCCACACCGAGGTAGTAAGCCCTTGGGCTGCCGCTGCCGACGCGCACACCCGCGCCGATTTTGACCAGGCCGTAATAGGCCGCGCCGAAGGCCACTGCCAAATCAAGGTCCGGGTTTTCCAGTACCTTCGGATGCACTGAATCCTGGCTGGCAGTCCAATTTTGCAATGCCATCCGGATCCGCGCTTGGATTTCAGCCGGTTTGAGCGTTCCGCCGTTATAGAGGATCAAATCGGGAGCGGCTGAAGATCGCTGCAGAATTTTCGAGACGTCATCTCGATGACGATCCAGAAACCACTTCATGTGCCGCGTAATGGCGGGCTCCTGTTCGTAGGGCAGGCCGAATTCCGTAATACCCTTGCGTTCGAATTCGGTTTGCCGGGCGTCTTCGGTGTCGGTAGGGAAAAAGCCTTCGAGAACGAGTTTCGCGATCACGGCCTTGTCCAAGTTCACCCGCTGTGTTCCGGCAATCAGCCGACTGCCTTCTCCCATCATCGTCACCTTGAAATTTTCGGCCGTACCACCCAGAAGGGTTTCCTTCGCCTGACGGCATTGGTGGCACAAGGCTTTCCACCGATCCGTGCTCATGGAGCGGCGCGTTCCGGTGAGCTGCGCTTCGACCTGCCTGGCAAGGGCCAGATCGATGTTGTCACCGCCCAAAATCAAGTGATCTCCAACGGCAATCCGTTCGAAACGCGGGCTTCCTTCGACGTCCCGCAGGACAATCAGGGTGAAGTCAGTGGTGCCGCCGCCCACATCGCAGACCAGGATCAACTCGCCGGGTTGCACGTACTTGCGCCAGTTGTTTTCATGGTGCATGAGCCAGCTGTAAAAAGCCGCCAAGGGTTCTTCGAGCAAAACGACGCTACCGATGCCGGCTGTTTTAGCCGATTCCAGGGTCAGCTCCCGGGCAACTTCGTCGAAAGATGCCGGCACGGTGACGACGACAAACTGGTTCTCGAGATGCAGGCTCTCATCCTGTCCCCAGGCATTATTCCATGCCAGACGAATGTGCTTCAAATAGGCAGCCGTGGCCATCACCGGGGAGATTTTGGGGATTTCAGCGGCCGCACCCCACGGCAGGATGCGAGCGCGACGGTCGACGTTGGAATGGCAAAGCCAGCTTTTGGCCGAAGACACCAGCCGATCCGGCACCAATGCCCCCTGATCCCTGGCATAGGTGCCGACGAGTGTGGTTTCCTGATTCTCCCAGAGCTTTACGACGGCATCTTCGGGAATATCGTATTCGCCGGGTATGTAAAGAAAGGAAGGCAGAAGCGGTAGGCGATTTACTTGGCCGGGTCCGGTGAGCTGAGGTACCTTAAAAGTCCGGATCCCTTTGCCCGCCGTTTTTTTTTCCTGCAAATCCACATAAGCTGCGGCACAGTTGGTCGTTCCCAAATCGATGCCGATAATGAACCGCCGATCCTCCATGTCGCTTGTCATGCTTTTTCCCGCACGTTGAATTCGAGTTTCCAGCGGCTGCCGTCCTGCCGCGAGACACACCAGAGCTCAAGGGTGCCGATTTCAGTTAATTTGACTTGGATCGAAACCGGGATGACACTGCCGTAGGTGCCGTCAAGAGTGGTTTCGATGGTGGTGATCGGCTCGATGTCGTTTTCCCAGTCTTCAATCAGGGAGCCTACGGTGTCCTCTGTTCGAACCGAGGAACCGAGGAAGTCGAATTTTGCCGGTTCACCGACGATGAGATTGAACTCCCTTTCGGTCAGTTCGGAAGAAGACCCCTCTTCCATGCCGAAGGGCGCGACACAAAGGGCCTTGATCGGGGCCGGCATTCCCGGTACGGCTGGCAGTGAGGCGGCCACTCCGATATAATACGTTTTGTTGAGTCCGCTGCGTATCCGAACGCCTCTGCCCCTGCGGGCCAGGCCGTAATAAGCGGCACCGGTGGCGACGGCCAGGTCCAGATTTGAAGATTCCATCACCCGCAGTTCGGTATCGCTTTGCCATGAGGCCAGTACTTCTGTCACTCTTCTTTGAAGCAGCGGGGCTTTCATCACGCCGCCGTTGAACAAAACGGCCGTGGGCAGTTCACGCGGGCGATCGTCCTGGCGACTGAGGAATTGGGCCAAATGACGGGTTACGGCCGGATCGGCTTCATAGGCCAAACCGGTTTCCTGAATACCGGTCCGCGGCCCTGTTTGGGGACGGCTCTCGGGCTCGCAAAGCGGGAAGAAGCCTTCCACGATGACCTGCTCGACGACATCTCGCCTCAATTCCGTTTTCAGTGTACCGCCGATCAGGCTGCTGCCGCGGCCCAGCAGAGAAATTGGAACGGCGGCGACGTCGGGAGACGCCAGGATTTTCTCCTTTGCACTTCGGCAGGTGTGCCAGAGTGCGCGCATTTGCCAGGCGTCCAACTTTTGGCCTGCCGCAGCCATCTGATTTGCGACGGCATACGCCAAAGCCAGGTCCATGTTGTCTCCGCCAATCAATATGTGATTGCCGACCGCGATTCGCTCCAGTTCGAGATTGCCTGAAA
>JBATHN010000245.1:0-5668 GCA_049666885.1 Desulfobacterales bacterium | reverse complement strand
TGCACCTGACGTTGGACGAAAAAGCTGCAGCCTTCGCCGATGTCAAAAAAATCGGCCGGACCCACTTGCAGGATGCCGTGCCGCTGACTCTCGGGCAGGAATTTTCGGGTTACGCGCGTCAGATCGCGCTGGGAATCGAACGCGTAGATGGCGTTGAAAAACGACTGGCCGAGCTGGCCCTTGGCGGCACGGCAGTCGGCAGCGGGCTGAACGCCCACCCGGAATTTGCCGGACGCGTGATCTCCGCCATTGCCGATAAAACCAGTCTTGCCTTTGTCGAAGCCGTCAATCACTTCGAAGCCCAAGCGGCCCGGGATGCGGCCGTTGAGGCCAGTGGCATGCTCAAAACGGTGGCGACCAGCCTGGTTAAAATCGCCAACGATATCCGCTGGCTGGCCTCCGGCCCACGCTGCGGTCTGGGAGAAATCAACATTCCGTCGCTGCAGCCCGGCTCTTCCATCATGCCCGGCAAGGTCAATCCGGTGATCCCGGAGGTGGTTATCCAAGTAGCGGCCCAGGTGGCGGGCAACGATGTTGCGATCACCATTGGCGGCCAATCGGGAAATTTCGAACTCAATGTCACGATTCCCTTGATTGCCCATAACCTGCTGCAATCGATTCGCCTGCTAAGTTCAAGTGTTGAAGTTCTCGCCGAAAAGTGTATAAGGGGGCTGACGGCTAACCGTGAACACTGCGCCGGCAATATTGAAAAGAGCCTGGCCATGGTCACCGGTCTGGTGCCGCATATCGGCTACGACAAAGCGGCCGCCATCGCCAAGACGGCCTATGAAAAAGGCCGCACCATAAGGGAAGTTGCGGTAGAGCAGCAGATAGCACCGGAAGAACTTCTGAACCGAATACTGGGTCCTGTTGACCCCGGAGGTAAGGATGGCAAGAAAGAATTATAAGATCAAAGCGGCATGTCCACAGTGCGGGTGCAGCCTGTTAACGGTCCTCACGGAAGAGGAGATGAAAAAACGTTACGGCGACGCGCCCAACCTCCACTTGGAGTGTGGCGAATGCATGCTAAAGTACGAAGCCGAGAGGAAAACCGCCTGTCCGGAATGGGACAAGGAATGCCAATTGAAGGAATAGAACGGCAGGTGGATCCGGAAAATCTGCGGTAGGGTTGCAGACACGTCTGACCGCATCGAAGAGGTGACGTTAGGGATGGTTTCGCGGCGGGCGGCGAGGTGGCCGGCTGTTCAGGGCTCGCTCAAATATAACGTTACATTTTAGGCGCCGATGCATCCCGTCCGACTACCGGTGCGAAACTGGTGATATCCTGGTATTCCCGAGTTTTCGCACCATTATTCAGGCCGTGCGCCTCAACGCCCAAAATTGCTAACTTATGTTTTGGCGATTCCTTAGAAGAAAATCGTCGGGATTGGATTTTGGAGAAGGCATCGGTTCAGAACCGTTACGGCAGTCTGTCGCGTCTGAAGCTTTTTCTGGCGCTGTCCAGAACGCCGCACGGATTGCTCGATATGACCACGCCCCTTTACGGCGCCCTTTTGTGGCTGGGCACTTTCCCTTCGCTCTATATTTCCGTTCTGGGTCTCATCACGGTTTTCGCCGGTTATACCGCCGTCTATGCCTTGAACGACGTGATCGACTACCGGGTCGATAAAGAAAAAGCCCGCATGGACGGCGGTCTGCGTGAGACCGACAACTATCTGGACGCCGCCATGGTGCGCCACCCGATGGCTCAGGGTCTGCTGAGTCTCAGAGAGGGCCTAATTTGGGCGCTTGGCTGGTCGAGCGTGGCCATGATCGGCGCCTGGCTTCTGAACCCGGTGTGCGTTCTAATCTTTCTGGTCGGGTGCTTGCTGGAAATCGCCTACTGCCTGATGCACAGGGTTAGTCCATATCGAATCCTCATCAGCGGCGGCGTGAAAACCTCCGGAGCCGTAGCCGCCGTTTTTGCCGTCGATGCCGACCCGTCACTGACCTACGTCATGGTATTGTTCATCTGGCTTTTCTTCTGGGAAATCGGCGGTCAGAATATACCGGCCGATTGGGCCGACATCGAGGAAGACCGCCGGTTGCGAGCCCAGACCGTTCCGGTCCGCTTCGGGCTCAAAGGTGCCGCGTTGGTCTCGGTTTGCGCCATCGCACTGGCCCTGCTTTTTCAGCCGATTTTGATTAATTTTTCAAAAATCGGTTTTGATCCTTTTTTAATTGCGGTTTCATTCTTACTGGGAACCGGTTTGCTTTTGCCGCCGGTTTTGAAGCTCTATCGCACAAGACAACGCACGCATGCCATGGCACTTTTCAATCGGGCCAGTTATTACCCGCTGATAATGCTCGTCGTCTTTATCGCTAACTTTCTTGCTTGAAACACATCCCGGAGGTCATTTGCCCATGCAGGAATTCGATCCCCAAACACTCGCAGAAAACAACGGTCAGGACGGCAAAAAGATTCTTATCGCCCACGAGGGCAAAGTATACGACGTCAGTGGAAGCAAAATGTGGAAAGGCGGCCTCCACATGCGCCGCCACAATGCCGGAACGGATTTGACCACCGACATTCAAGCCGCACCGCACGGCACAGAAGTCCTCGAGCGGTACCCTCAGGTGGGTGTCGTCAAAAAGGAAGAAGAAGTGGCCGAACGCAAGATGCCGCGTATCGTGGCCTGGCTGCTGGAAACCAACCCGTTTTTTCGTCGTCACCCGCACCCGATGACCGTTCACTTTCCGATTGTTTTCTTTCTCGCCAACCCTTTTTTCAACGTTCTCTACATCATCACCGGAAACAAGTCGTTTGAGACCACGGCCTTTCACTGCCTCGCGGGCGGCATCCTGTTCGGAGTCATCGCCATGGCCACCGGTCTTTTCACGTGGTGGTACAACTACATGGCCCGGATGATGAAACCGATCGCGATCAAAATTCCATTGTCCCTGGCCCTGCTCGTGGTCGCCATTATCCTGTTCTTCTGGCGCCTCAACGATCCCGAGATCATGGACAGCGTTCAGAGCGGCAGCCTGATTTATCTGCTCCTTTCTCTCGCCCTCTTTCCGATGGTTTCGATCGTCGGTTGGTTCGGGGCGACCATGACCTTTCCGGTCGAGAAGAAGTAGAAAGGGGACATCCCCGATCGAATGTCCCCTTATACCGATTGTCGCCTACTGAGCTGCCTTGAACTCGACCCTGCGGTTTTTGGCATGGCCTGTCATGATGCAAAATAGAATGCGCTGGATTTCCACAGCCGCTACGCAGAGGATTCGAACATGGCCATCATTTTCTCCTGCATTCTCTGAGTGACCCTCGCTCTATCGTGTCCGTTCCTCAGTCTTTCCCCGAGCAACTGGCCGGCTTTGACGGCGGCATCCATAACCTTGGGTTGTTTCGCAACATCCGGAATGATGTCATCCGTGATATTAACCCCTTCCCCGTGGAGCAGCCTGGGTATTCCCACCTGGCAGGTTTCGCCATGCCCGCAGCTATAGCAGGATGCAGCGCCCTGGCCGGTTAACTTGGCAACAGTTTCAATGAAATTGTAAAGGAGGAATTTTTCAATTTCATCGCAGGGAAACCGGCCGCTCGTACCGCCGACGCCAACCGATACGGCCAATTTGCCCCAGAGGGTGTCACCCGTCTGATGTCGGAACTGAAACCAGCGTTCGAGAAAAGCGTGGGTTGCGGCGTTCAGGGTGGAATAGTAGTTGGGGGCCCCAAACACATAGGCATCCGCCTCTACGATTTTATCCCTGAGAGGGGTCAAGTCGTCTTTTACCTTGCAGACATTATCCTCCACGCAGCCCAAGCAGGCGATACAACCTGAAATGGATTTGCCTTTAAGCGACACAAGCTCATAGTCGCAACCTGTATTTTCCAGGACGGTTCGAACGAGTTTATAAACACCTGATTGACTCTCTTTCCGCGGACTACCCGAAATTCCGAGTACTTTCATATTTTTCATCCTCCGGTTTAATTTAAAAAATTATAAATTGAATCAAATTTTCCTGCATGTCACATATCATCTCGGCAACATTCTGTACACGCCGATGACAATCCCTGCAGATTACAGTTACTATGAATACGGAAAGCTGGGTCCTTGACTTTGAATGATTCGTACCAATTTTACCTGAAATTATTCATTAAATTGAAAAGGAGTTTCCAATGGAAAAAGTTGCAAGCGGATTGTTCGTGAGCGTCGATTACACGGGAACACTGGATAACGGCGACGTATTCGATTCCAGCAAGGGCCGCCAACCACTGGAGGTTCAAATGGGTTCCGGAAACGTTCTTCCCGGTTTCGAATCGGCCCTCATGGGCATGTCGCTCAACGAAGCCAAAACCTTCACTCTCTCTCCGGAAGATGCTTACGGTGATCGGGATGACAGCCGTATGCACGACTTCCCCAAATCTGATATTCCCGCCGGAATGGCGCCCGAAGTGGGTCAGATCTTGATGCTGAGCACGCAACAGGGGCAGCAGGTACCGGCTCGGGTTGACAGCATAGATGATGAAAAAGTGACTTTCGATCTGAACCATCCCCTGGCAGGCGAACACTTGACTTTCAACATCAAGGTGGTGGGTATCAGTGCTACCGCCACGCAGCAGCACGTTGGTTGCGGCTCCCACTGTTCCAGCGGCGGATGCGACTGCGGCGACTCGGGCTGCTGTTGATATCCGAGCTTTACCACCAACGACCCCTTCGTTTGTAAGGAGTCAGGCCTTAAGTTAATGGCATTGATTCGCAACTAACAGAAATAAAACCGAAATCACACATAAAATTTTATTATCAGGGAACATAAACCGGAGCGGCGTTTTTTTCGACTTCGTCCGGAGACGGGGCGGTGATGACGGCCTCGATCCGTTCGACGAATTTGATCCACTCGGCGCCGACGTAGCCTTCCGCCACCGCCCGCAGCGGAAAACCGTGTTTTTCGGGTAGACGTCTTCCGTTGACCATATAAGCCAGAAAGGCCTTGTTGGTTTGAACTTCGCGTAACGGAAATCGTTGAACCTTCTCGTATGGACCAGCCGGTCCCCCGACATCGACGTAAGTTGTCTTCATGTCGACACCGGACTGCTTCAAAAGGGGCCAGATCGAAATCCCCCGCCAGCGGGCATTATAGGCGAAAACACCCGGACAGATGAGCAAAACGTCCCGTGAAACAGCCGGCATCGCCATGATTTGATCGTAACTGAAGCGGGACGGTCGCGCAACGGCACCGCCGATTGTCAGCTGCCAGCGTTGCAGGTCCAACTGGTGCTCACTCAATCCCATGGTGCCGAACTTGTCGATCGGCGTAAGCGGCAGATTGCGCGAGTCCAGATATTTTGGATTTTCGAAAAGAAGGGTCCCAAGATCGGTCTCGGCCGGCAGGAGCCTTCTGCGAAGCTCCGCGCAGCTGCGGCGGACCAGCAGAGCGAGAGGGCTGCCGGCGACGAGAGTCCAGCCGGCGGCAGCCGTGAAAAGTTTGAGTATCTGCCTGCGTTTCATACTTTACCTTTTTGTTTGGAGCCCCCTTTGGTGACGCAGTCGACAAAAACGTTCAACCACCGGCCGAGCTGGTTGAAGACGAGAAAATGGTCGCGAACGCGTTTCCGGGCATTGTAGGCCCACACTTGACGCCTTTTAACGTCCGCCAGAATCTGGTTGAGGCCTTCTGAAATTCCGATTTTATCTTCGGGGTTCGCAATGAGAAGCCCGTCCAC
>JBATHN010000244.1:0-13517 GCA_049666885.1 Desulfobacterales bacterium | reverse complement strand
ACCTCCTAAATAAATATAAATTCGGGTGCCCCGTATTTATGAAACGCGGCTGTGCCGCTCAAAAAATAAATTTGCAACTCGTAATTTTAACGTGCGTAATATAACATCAGTACGATAAATTTCAACTATATTAAGCTATAGTTTAACCAAAACTTTCATAAATTTTTTGTAAAAAAATTTATTATGAAACCAGAAGCTCTTTATGCGGAACTAAAGCAACTGGCTGAGAAACTGCAGGTGAATGTGTCGGAACAGAACTTGCGTATTACCGGCATCAAGGTCAAAAGCGGTTTCTGCATCGTCAAGGGGCAAAACGTTTTTATTGTGGACAAGCACAAACCGCTTCACAAAAAGACAAAACTCCTGGCCCAGTGTCTGAGCCAGATGGCTCACGAGGATATTTACGTGGTGCCGGCGGTGAGGGAACTGCTCAACAAGTATACCGGCAAATGACAATGCGGTTGTCCCGGAACCTTTATTTTCGCGGATCTTCAAAAAGTTTACATAATATATCTTATCAGACGTTAATAATTTATCGATAGGGGACGTTCTTTACAAAATGCCCAAAGCCCCCCAAGTTATCGCTCATATCTACACGGTCTCAGAGCTGAACCGCAAGATCAAAGCGATCCTTGAACATAATTTTCCATTTATTTGGATCACCGGTGAGATTTCCAATTTTAGGATGCCCTCGTCCGGACATTTTTATTTTACACTAAAGGATGAAACATCGCAAATTCAGACTGTTATGTTCAGAGGCCAAAACCAAAACTTGAAGTTCGTACCCGATGACGGAATGTCCGTTACCGGCCTGGGCCGAATCAGTGTTTTCGAACCCAGGGGCTCCTATCAGGTGATTCTTGAATATTTGGAACCCAAAGGCGTCGGGGCTTTACAGGTCGCGTTCGAACAGCTCAAAAAGAAACTGGACGATGAAGGCCTATTTGATGACCAGTATAAAAAACCGCTGCCTTTTTTACCGGAAAAAATCGGCCTGATCACATCCCCTACCGGTGCCGTAGTTCATGATATCCTTCATATTCTCAAGCGCCGTTTCCCGGGCATTCCGCTTGACATCGTACCGGTCAGGGTTCAAGGTGACGGCGCAATTGCCGATATCGTTTCCGCCGTCGAATTGCTGAGCCGGCTGCGATCAGTCGACGTCGTCATCCTGGCCCGTGGTGGTGGCTCGCTCGAAGACCTGCAGGCGTTCAATTCCGCAGCAGTGGCCCGAGCGATATTTGCATCCGAAATACCCGTTATTTCGGCGGTCGGTCATGAAACCGATTACACCATTTCCGATTTCACAGCCGATCTGCGTGCACCGACGCCTTCGGCCGCCGCCGAGCTGGTGGTTCCTATCAAAGGAGAATTATATCGAAAAATAAATGAATTAAGATACCTTATAATTTTAAACCTGCAGCGTTACATTAAGGATTACCGCTTGCGGGTCGGTAGTCTGCGTGAAAGGTTGGTGGACCCGAAAAAGAAACTTATCGATCATCGGTTGAAGCTGGATGAAGATGCCGGCCGGTTGATGCGGACCATGATGAGCCAGATACGTTTGCGCCGGGAACGCCTCGCCTGGCGGTTTGACAAACTATCCTACAACAATCCGAGTTATTATATCACTAAGCTTAAGGAAAAACTTGATAGGACGAGTACTTTATTGCAGCAGTCCATACAGTCCTGCG
This sequence comes from Desulfobacterales bacterium, assembly GCA_049666885.1. Taxonomy (GTDB): domain Bacteria; phylum Desulfobacterota; class Desulfobacteria; order Desulfobacterales; family SG8-13; genus JARFQH01. The sequence goes on along the minus strand of JBATHN010000244.1, from coordinate 11,823 downwards.
TTTCGGAACGTCAGGCAAAGCTGAGAGAAATTAATGCAAAGCTCGATTCTTTGAATCCAGCCGCCATCCTTGCGCGCGGCTTCAGCATCACCCGCACGCTGCCTGAAACGACCATCGTGCGGGATTCGGCAGCCGTATCGCGCGGACAGGCGCTGGAGATCGTCCTCGCCAGGGGATCCTTGACCTGTGATGTGAAGGAGAAGTTTAAGAATGGCAAAAAAATCGTTTGAACAAGCGTTGCAGCTGCTCGAAAAAATCGTACAGGAACTGGAATCCGGCGATCTGCCGCTCGAAAAGGCCATGAGCAAGTTCGAAGAAGGGATTCAGTTGACGCGTTATTGTTCCCAAAAGCTGGACGAGACCGAACAAAAGATCAACCTTTTGCTTCAAGACCAGCAGGGAAATGTTTCAAGCAAACCTTTCGAAACAGATGGTGATGCCGTAAATAGAAACTTGAAACTCGAAACTTGAAACTTGAAACTCAGAGCCCATAAAAAGAAACTTGAAACTTGAAACTCAGAAACCGGAACCAGTGATGGCCGCTATACAATAAATTTGATGATATTTACTAACTGACTAAACTGACGTAACCGGCTCAACTGACACAACCGCACTAATCTGATGGAATCACCTCCCCTATTCGACCTGAAAAAATACCTACGGTCAAAACAACAGCAGGTGAATGACAAGCTGGTTCAGATGCTACCGCCGGCTGCCTCGAGTCGCATTGCGGATGCCATGGGTTATTCCGTGATGGCCGGCGGGAAGCGTCTCAGACCGGTGTTATGTCTGGCAGCCACCGAGACCGTCGGCGGTCGCTCCGAAGACGTCCTCATTACGGCAGTCGCCTTAGAGCTGATCCACACCTATTCTCTCATTCACGACGACCTGCCGGCAATGGACGACGACGTGCTGCGTCGCGGTAAACATACCTGCCACGTGGCCTTTGACGAGGCCACGGCCATCTTGACCGGCGATGCCTTGCTCACACTGGCTTTCCAACTGCTGGCATCGCAGGAAGGCACGGCGGGTGTTCCAGCCGAAAGACAACTGCAAGTCATCCATGCAGTCGCTGCCGCAGCTGGATATAAAGGCATGATCGGCGGGCAGATGGCGGACATCGGCTCGGAGGGCAAACGGATTGCCCTTTCCAGGCTCGAGCAGTTGCACCTGATGAAGACCGGTGCGCTCATTAATGCCGCCATTTTAACCGGAGCCATTTTGGGCGGCGGCACACCGGAACAAATCCGGCATCTCGACACATACGCGCAGAACATAGGCCTTGCATTTCAGATCACCGATGATATCCTCAACGTTGAAGGCGATCCGGCCTTGCTTGGCAAAGCGGTAGGAACCGATAAGGAAAAGAAAAAATCGACCTACCCTGCCGTTCTCGGTTTGGTCGAATCAAGAAAACTGGCAGCCAACAGAGTAAAAGAAGCCTTGCAGGCTCTTGAGCATTTTGATAAAAAAGCTGATCCCCTGCGGGCTGTCGCACAATATGTTATCAATCGCAAACGTTGAGGTAAAAAAACTCAACCTAATTGCTCCGCGTTCTTGGTTGTTTACCATTTATCAAAAGCGGCAAAGCCGCGTTTCATAAAATCGGGAACCGATTTTATTCAGGAACTGATTTTATTTTGACTCTACTCGATCACATCAATCTTCCAGCAGACGTCAAGCAGCTTTCCCGCGCTGAACTCGAGCAGTTGGCTGAAGAAATTCGCCAGGTCATCATAGATGTGGTCGCCGTCTCCGGTGGTCACCTGGCCTCCAGTCTCGGGGCGGTGGAACTGGCCCTCGCGCTTCACTATGTCTTCGATACGCCGCAGGACAGGATCATCTGGGATGTCGGCCACCAGGCATATGCCCACAAGCTGATCACCGGACGCCGCGATCGATTTCATACCCTGCGCCGTCACCAAGGGCTTTCAGGATTTACCCGTACCACCGAGAGCCCCTACGATGCGTTTTCGACCGGACACAGTAGCACGTCGATTTCGGCGGGTCTGGGTATGGCCTGCGGCAAATCTCTGAAAGGCGAATCTTCCAAGGTGATTGCGGTGATCGGCGACGGCTCCTTGACCGCCGGTTTGGCGTTTGAAGGACTGAACCAGGCCGGCAGCCACAACGACAAGGAACTCATCGTCATCCTAAACGACAACGAAATGTCGATCACCCGCAACGTCGGTGCTCTCTCTTCCCTTTTGAGCCGGACCTTTTCGAAGAAACGGCTCCAGGGTTTACGCAAAGATTTTGGTTTGTTTCTGAAATCCTTGCCGAAAATCGGCGATGACATCTACCAGTTCGCCAAACGCACGGAGGAATCCTTTAAAACATTCGTTACCCCGGGTATGCTGTTCGAGGCGTTCAACTTCGAGTATTTCGGCCCGATCAACGGGCACAACCTGAATCATCTCATCGATATTCTAAACAACATAAAATATTTAAAAGAACCGGTTCTCCTGCATGTAACCACCCGCAAAGGCAAGGGCTACCTGCCGGCCGAAAAAAATCCGGTCTATTTCCACGGCTGCGGGAGTTTCGACATCGGCACCGGGACCTGCCTGGATGTCAAGAGCGGGCCTTCCACCTACACCCAGATTTTTGGGGAAACACTGGTGAGTCTGGCGGAACAAGACAAACGGATCGTCGCCGTTACGGCAGCCATGCCGGAGGGCACCGGACTGGCATCGTTTTTAAAAGCATACCCTACCCGGCTTTTCGATGTGGGCATCGCCGAACAGCATGGCGTCACCTTTGCCGCCGGACTGGCGACCGAAGGTTTTATACCGGTAGTGGCCATCTACTCCACATTCATGCAACGGGCTTATGATCAAATACTGCATGACGTTTGCCTGGATGCCCATCACGTGGTCTTTGCCCTGGATCGTGGCGGCATCGTCGGCGACGATGGACCCACCCACCACGGTCTTTTTGATCTGTCGTATTTGAGAAACCTGCCGAACATGGTCGTAATGGCGCCCAGCAATGAAAACGAACTGCGGCACATGATCGTCACCGCTATACAGCATGACGGTCCGATTGCGATTCGGTATCCGCGCGGCAGTGGCGAAGGCGTCCGAACCTCGGGACCTCCCCAGCCGCTGCCGATTGGAAAAGCCGAAATTCTGACAACCGGAGAAGACGTGCTGATCCTGGCCGTCGGCCAGCCGGTGAACGAGGCCCTCAAGGCCCGTCAAGTGCTGGCTGATGAGGGCATTGCCGCCACGGTCGTCAACTGCCGCTTTATAAAACCTCTGGACACCGAACTGATTGCCGCACTGGCCGAAAAGATTCCGCGCATCGTAACAGTGGAAGAAAATGTGCTGGCCGGCGGGTTCGGCAGTGCGGTGCTCGAGTGTTTGAGCGACTTGGGGATAAGCGGGTGCCTGTTCCGGCGAATCGGTATTCCGGACACTTTCGTCGAGCATGGTTCTCAGAAGCTTCTCAGGTCCAAGTATGGCATCGACGCACCGGCGATCGTCGAGGCGGCCAAGCAGTTGACGGTAACCGGTGAGTTGAGATTCCGGCACGCCGTCTAACCCGTTCCGGCCCCTATCCACAACGTCGGCGTTAATCACGCCCAATGCGTGATCAAAGACTCCCTCCTAAACTGATCGGTTTGAGGTTCAGCACTGCCTCTGGCCGCCGCCTCCTGTTTAATCGAAGAGGAAACGTTTACGTTTCGGTGAAAAATTCCAATAAACAACGTCTCGATCTGGCCGTTTTGAAGAGGGGCCTCGCGGCGAGCCGACAACGCGCCCGCGCGCTGATCATGTCGGGCAAGATCCTGGTCAACCACAAATTGATCGATAAACCCGGCGTACCGGTCGCCGATCAGGATGAAATCCTCCTCAAAGAAGATGACCATCCATTTGTCAGTCGTGGCGGGCTCAAACTGGAGGCCGCTCTGAGAGCCTTCCAAGTCGTCGTCGCAGGCAAGGTCTGCCTCGATGTTGGCGCGTCCACGGGCGGCTTCACCGACTGCCTGCTCCAGCACGGTGCGCGCAAAGTCCACGCCGTCGATGTCGGCTATGGCCAACTGGCTTGGAAGCTGCGACAGGACCCGCGCGTTGCTGTCCTCGAGCGGACCAACATCCGTTACCTACCCTTTGAAAAAGTTGGCGAGCCGGTCGACCTCGTCACGATCGACGTTTCGTTTATTTCCCTCAGGATTGTCGTACCGGCTGTCCTGCCGTTTATGAAGGAGAACGCCGCCGTTTTGGCGTTGATCAAACCCCAGTTCGAGGTCGGCAAGGGTCAGGTCGCCAAAGGCGGTGTCGTGCGGGATCCGAGGCTGCATCAACAGGTGCTTGACGAACTGATGGCATTTTTCAATCGTATGCCTTTGTCGGTCAGCGGAATGATCGATTCGCCCATTTTGGGACCCAAGGGAAACAAAGAATTTTTCATTTTGCTTCAGCGGCTGCCTGCCGATCAGGACCTTCCCGATGATTCCCCATTATGACTCCACCCATGCGATTGACACTAATCTTATCAACTGACCTAACGGACTCAACCGGCATAACAGGCTCAACCGGCTCAACCGGCATAACGGGCTCAACTGACCTAACGGGCTTAACCGACCTAACTGACTCAACTGCGCAAAAGTTGGTCTTGATTTTTACGTTTGAAGAGGTTAGAGCATCATGATTTATACTCTTTTCGCAAAATCAAGACTGATTGGTTTCATACATGTCCAGGGCCAGGCGATGCCGTTCAGGGGCGGCGCGCAACGCAGGGATTGGATGTTATCCGGAATCGTCAAGAAAATCCAATGAGGGGGGAACATAGATGAGTGAGATGGTGGACAAACTGAGAAACATTGCACTGGTTGGCCACGGTGGTTCAGGCAAGACTTCCCTTGCCGAAATCATGCTTTTCAAGGCCGGCGTTACCAACCGCATCGGACGGGTTGAAGACGGCAATACGGTGATGGATTTCGAGCCCGAAGAGCTTCGGCGCCAGTCGAGCATCAGCAGCTCCTTTCATCAGTTCAACTGGAAGAAGCACACGATCAATATTATTGATACACCCGGAGACCAAAACTTTTTCAACGATACTAAATTCTGCATGCCGGCCGCTGATTGCGCCATCTTCCTGATCGATGCCGTCGACGGGATCAAGGTGCAGACAGAGCAGGCCTGGGAATTCGCCCGGGAATTCGACATGCCTTGTGTCCTTTTCATCAACAAGTTGGACCGGGAGCGGGCTGATTTTACGCGTGCCTTCGAAGAGGCGCGCGGCATTCTGGATCCCAAACCGATTGTCCTGCAGTTGCCGATCGGAAAAGAAGCCGCATTAAAAGGGGTGGTCGACTTGGCGCGGATGAAGGCCTACTCCTACGAAGCCGACGGAAAGGCGAGGGAAATCGACATCCCGGCCGACATGAAAGATATGGTCGAATCGGAAAGAGAAGCCTTCATCGAAAATGTGGCCGAAGCCGACGATGCACTGGTCGAACGTTATCTCGAAGGTGAAGAACTCACGGACGAGGACATCAAGGCAGCGCTGACAAAGGGTCTGCTGTCACGCATCTTCGTGCCGGTGCTCTGCGGATCGGCGACCGCCAATATCGGCATCGATCTGCTGATGGATTTTATCGTCGCGAGCGTTCCCTCCCCTGCCGACCGTGGCGCCATCAATGCTTTCGATGAATCCGGCAATAACGTCGTTGCATGTGAGCCCGATCCGACGGCACCCTTTGCCGGCTTTGTCTTCAAGACCGTCGCCGACCCTTATGCAGGCCGTTTATCAATCTTCCGGATTGTCTCCGGCACTCTTGGCGGCGACGGGACATTTTACAACACCAACAAGAGAACCCGGGAGCGCTACAACCAGCTCCTTACCCTGGCCGGCAAAGAGCAGAAACCGGCCGGCCAAGCCGGGCCGGGGGCCATTGTAACGGTCGCCAAACTCAAGGAAACCACCACCGGCGACACGCTGTGCGCCGAAAACAGAAAGGTCAAGTTTGCCACCGCGGAACCGATACCCACCTTGATCTCTTACGCCTTGACCGCCAAATCCAAGGGGGATGAAGACAAGATCTTCAGTTCGCTCTCCAAGTTGATGGAAGAGGACATGGGTTTGAAGCTCGACCGTAACGCTGAAACCAAGGAAATTCTGCTCTCCGGTGCCGGCCAGATCCACATCGAGGTCACGGTCGAAAAGCTGAAGCGAAAATTCAATGTCGAATCCGTGCTCAACATCCCCAAGGTGCCGTACCGGGAGACCATAAAGAAAAAGGTCCGGGTTCAGGGCCGCCACAAGAAACAAACCGGCGGCCACGGCCAGTTCGGCGACTGCTGGATCCAGCTCGAGCCACAACCCCGGGGCGCTGGATTTGAGTTCGTAGACGCCATTGTCGGTGGTGCGATTCCGCGTCAGTACATCCCGGCGGTAGAAAAAGGAATCCTCGAATCCTCCCCAAAGGGTGTATTGGCCGGGTTTCCCTGCATCGACTTCAAGGTCACCCTCGATGACGGTTCTTTCCATGCCGTGGATTCATCGGAAATGGCCTTTAAGATTGCCGGATCGCTGGCTTTCAAGAAAGCCGCCGAACAGGCGAATCCAGTCCTGCTCGAACCGATCATGGAGGTCACCATAACGGCACCCGATGAATATATGGGCGATATCATGGGCGATCTCAACGGCCGCCGGGGGCGTGTGCTCGGGATGGACAGCGCCGGTCGCAACCAGATGATCAAGGCCCAGGTGCCGATGGCAGAATTCCTGACTTACGCCCCGGATCTTCGTTCGATGACAGGAGGACGGGGCATCTACACAATGAAATTTTCACACTACGATGAAGTACCGGCTCAGATTTCCGAAAAAATCATCGCGGAAGCCAACAAAGACAAGGGATGATCTACTAAGGGCTCACTCAAAAATAACGTCACATTTTGGACGCCGATGCATCCCGCCTGGCCGCGTTGCGAAAACTCGGAATATCTAGTTGTTCCTGCGTTTTCGCGCCTTGCAAGGCGGGCGCCTCAACGCCCAAAATTGCGAACTTATTTTTCGTGAACCCTAACCCGCGCGGGTTATCTGTTTGCAAACCGAAAGGGATTCGACTGTATCGAATCCCTTTCGGTTTTCAGGGACTGCACTTCTTCGACGGGGCATAACCGTGCCAGTACGCCTCCCATTGGCTCGCAAAGAGGATCCGGTTTTTTGGGTGGATCTTCCCTGATTCGGCACAGCGCTTGAAGTGGAAGCGCCGGGAGTGTCGGTTGCCGATGATTTCCTCACCGGGTTCCCTCCACTGGTCCCAGATACCGACACCGGCTTTCATGGCGCGGCGCTGGGCCTCCAACAGCAATCGGTCGTAGCGGTCGTTCGGTTTTTTATAGAGGACATAAGCCCAGCCGGCGTTGATCATTTCGAGGTTAACGCAACGGCCGTCCCCGAGGTACACGTAAGCCAGAAGTCGGCCGTAGTGGTCTTTCGCCTCCCGGTCGAATTCCAACCGGACCTTTTTGCCATAGACCAGTGTCTTGTTGGCCTCAAGCGCCTTATTGCCAAAGGGTTCAGCCTTTTGACCGTACTTTGCGTGGGCTACTTCCGGGGCATTGATGCCGATATAGCGCACACGCCGCCCGTCGGTCAGCAGAATCGTGTCGCCGTCATCGACCCACTTCACGTTCACCCATTCGGTGGCCGTCGAGATTTTTGCCAACTGCAGCCACAGCAGAAGAAAACATCCTGCCGCAATCCAACCGCTCCGTTTCATCTAACACCTCTTAGTGGTCTTGATCGTAAATAAGGTGACGCACCGAGATGACCGAGGCGACCGGCAGCGCAAGGCGCGAGAAGCGAGCATACCAGGTGTATGCGAGCGCCGCGCAACACGGCGCGGCGGGATGCATCGGTCATTGAATGCCACCGTATTTACGAATAGGGCCACTTAGGATCTGGGACGACATAATTTGATCAAAACAATCCTGATTTTTTTGCCGGACCGCATCTCTAAATTGACAATGATTCTATTGAGAATTCACTGTAATTCAAGTATATAGACAAAATTCGCGGCACCCCGCAAAACGTTTTTTTCCTTTCAAATTTAAAGGAAAAAGTGCCAGGTGGTTTTCAGTTCCATCATATTTCTTTTCATGTTTCTGCCGGCAATTCTTTTTGTTTATGTGATCGTCGGCAGAAGATTAAGAAATTATTTTCTTTTGTTTGCCAGCCTCATTTTTTACGCTTGGGGAGAAACCACTTATGTGCTCATCATGTTGCCGTCCATTGTCGCCAATTATGTCGCTGGATTGACAATCGATCATTTTAAAGATCGTCCGCAAGCCAAACTGTTTCTCGGGTTTGCCGTAGCGTTTAATATTGGTCTGCTGTCGGTATTCAAATACGCTAATTTTATCGTCGACAACCTGAACACTTTTCTCAGTTCCTTCGAACTCCCAACGATGGCTTTTCAGCCGGTTCACCTACCCATCGGTATCTCTTTCTTCACATTTCAAGCCATGTCCTATGTGATCGATATCTACCGCCGTGATGCCACCGTTCAACGCAATCCGGTCAATATAGGACTCTATATTGCCTTGTTCCCGCAACTGATCGCCGGGCCGATTGTTCGATTCCACGATATCGCCGCCCAGATAATACATCGATATATCAGGTTTCAAGATTTCGGAGAAGGCGTGGAACGGTTTATCATAGGGCTCGGGAAAAAGGTCCTTATTGCCAATCAGGTGGCTGTTATATCCGATCAGGTCTTTGCCCTCAAGGCGGGAGCCTTGTCGCCGGGCATCGCCTGGCTGGGAGTTCTCTGTTATACCCTTCATTTACTTTAGGTTTTAGCATCCTAATTTTACACGTAATTGACCGCCGCGGACATCCTGGTAGTTATTTTGACCTCACTATCTGGATATTCTCTATGTAATGCCGCGGAAAACAAATACACTTGAAGAGTCATGGCAAGCCGCACGATGTCGCGCACCAGATTTCATCATCCCAGGTTCTCATCCACAGGGTTAAAGCAGCCGCAATCGTCTAAGACAAAATTGAGGCACGGCCGAGGTGCTCCACCCCAACGGTGTTTCGCGTTGCAGATCCTATCTGGCTGATATATAAGCTCAATGTCGCCAATAGTAGGGTTGTAAATATTGAATTACCATTTAGGTCCACTCTATGTTGTTTAATTCTCAGGAATTTTTGCTCGTTTTTTTACCATTAACACTGATACTCTATTTTGCCTTTGCCGGCAAAGAAAGCCTGCGCATCTGGGTTCTGATTTCAGCGTCCTTATTTTTTTATGCCTACTGGGATCTTCGGTTTCTGCCCTTGCTCATTGCATCCGTGATGCTCAATTGGTCTTGTTCACTATTGTATGCGTCACACCCGTATAGATCGATTCTTAGTGCCGGTGTTGCCCTTAATATACTGATAATCGGCTTTTTTAAATACACGAACTTCATCATCGGTAACGTTGCCGCAACAGCGGGAGTCGGGTTCGCGCCCTGGAACATTATCCTGCCCTTGGGGATCAGTTTCTTTACGTTTCAACAGATTTCTTATCTTGTGGACCTAAAAAGGGGCGTTGCACCTGTTTACCCTTTTCACAAATATCTTCTGTACGTCACTTTTTTCCCCCAGTTGATCGCCGGGCCTATTGTTCGACACGATGAAATTATCGGTCAATATGCTCTCGACCCGATGAGAGAAGGCGTCTATGAGCGCTTGTCGAAGGGATTCGTGCTGCTGTTTATCGGTCTTTTCAAGAAAATGATTCTCGCCGACACGGTGGCGGAAACCGCCAGTTTTCTGTTCAATGACGCGGCGGCTGGAAATACGCTGTCCTTTTATGGATCGTGGGTGGCCTCCGCCGCATATGCGCTTCAGATTTACTATGATTTTTCAGGGTATTCAGACATGGCCATCGGATTGGGATCGATGTTCGGGCTGAGCATACCCGTTAACTTTAATGCACCCTACCTGGCGGTATCGATCAGGGATTTCTGGCGTCGCTGGCACATCACCCTTTCCAGGTTTCTGCGGGACTATCTTTACATTCCGATGGGTGGCAGCTGGTTCGGCATGCCTCGTCAAATGACGGCATTGATGGTCACCATGCTGCTCGGTGGGTTGTGGCACGGTGCGGGATGGACGTTTGTTATCTGGGGAGGCCTTCACGGCCTGGCATTGGTTGTGAACCACATTTGGGAAAAAACCGGCTTTTCTCTGCCAAAACCTTTCGGCTGGGTATTAACGTTGTTTTTTGTCATTTTCGGCTGGGTGATCTTTCGTGCCGACAACATGATAACCGCCGTTTCGATCATGCGGTCGATGGTGGGCATGAATGGGATGTCTGTTGATCTGCCCAATATCATGCCGCCAATTCGTATTGTTTATTTCGCCTTACCTGCATTCATCGGACCAACCAGTCAACGCCTGGCTGAACATTGGCTTCGCCCTCGGCCGATTTATGCCGTTATTGTTGCCTGTGCTTTGTTTTATTTGGCATTAAGAGCCGGCGATGGGAATTACAGTGAATTCATCTATTTCCAATTCTGATGCCCGCTGGAAAAGATTCGCCAGTATATTGATTGGTTCGTTCATCGGTCTTTTCGTTGTGGGATACGTTTTTATCTTAATTGTCGATCCTTACGGCATGCTGCCGTTATCGTTTGACTTTGATCGTGGACCCATTACCGCAGAACAACGCTATTTTTTTCCGAACCTGGCTAAAAATTCGCAGTTCGACAGTGCCATCATTGGAACCTCAACGATTCGATTGCTGAATCCGGATGATTTGAACCCACTTCTGAAAAGCAATTTCGTAAACCTGGCAATGAACGCGGCATCCGTCTTCGAACAGGAAGCCATCTTCAATGTCTTTTTAAGGTACCATCCCTATCCAAAGACGGTCATTTTCGACGTGGATTATGCCTATTTCGATAAAAACAATTATGCGAAACACATTGGCGCAGTAAGACCTGAGCATTTCCCTGAATGGATGTATGACGAAAACCCGCTCAACGATTTACTGCCTTATAATTGGCGAACGATGCAAATCACCATAAAACAGTTTAAATGCATCACCGGAATGAGACCGTATAAATTTCGACTTGACGGTTACGAAGATTATACAAAGACAATGTTTTCACATGATATTGATCATATAAGGGAAATTATTTACGGATCAAAGACACCTAAGAAAAAGAAACCCTTGGAACCTCCGGTTCAGGTCACACCGGAACTCATCAAATCTTTTGAGTTTCCGGCTATCAGGCATTTGGATCGGATGCTTAAACGGTTACCGGAAAGTACACTGAAAATTGTCATTATTCCGCCGTTTCACGTTTATCACCAAGCGACACCGGGTTCTGAGGATGCCGTTAAATGGAAAGTTTTTAAACACCGTATTGCGAACTTGGTCTGTCGATATCAAAATGCATTGTTCCTTGATTTTATGATCGAATCTCCAATCACGACACGAGATGAAAACTATTTCGATCAAATCCACTATACGGTAGCAGTGGCGAAGGAAATATCCCGCTGGATTGCCCAGGAGTCGATTTCACAAGCTGATAATCCAAATTTTAACCGGTACTGTAACCATATGACCGCCTCATTCAAAAGATAGGTTCGATTTCTATGTATCTTGTTATATGCCCAGCCCCAGACCCGGACAAGCCGGAATCAACATTTTGGAAAAGCTGAGTTTGATTTTTATCTCCATAAATCCACCTTCGAAACCATCATTCCACTCATTGCCGAGGATTTCAATCAGATTGTTTACATCTGGAAACAGTATGATCATGCCATTATGAAAGAATTGATCGAGCAGCAAAAACCTCAGATCGT
>JBATHN010000243.1:0-8417 GCA_049666885.1 Desulfobacterales bacterium | reverse complement strand
CAGGCGCTGGTGACTGAACTGACTGCCCGCGATTTTCGCGTTCTGACATATCCGGTTGCCCCGACCCATCGTACGGCCGAATTACAGGAGGTCCTCAGTTTATACCGGGCGGTCAACAAGTCGATCCAACTGCATACTTTCGGGCCCGAGGTTTTCACAGCCAAACAAACCCAGTTCGAGTATTCGGTCGGTCCGCTCAAAACGCTTCTGCAGCAAAACGGTGCGGATGCGTTTGTTTTCGTCCGCGTTCTCTACAGGTTCTCGTTACAGCAGTCACGCAGTTTCGTCAGCCTCGGGCTGGCAGACGCTACCGGCACTATTCTGTGGTACGGCGCCAACGGTAGCAGGGAAGCGGTGGGTATCGAGGATCCGGACAAAACCACCCACCTCGTGAAAAAAGTTTTGGCGAATTTTCCGGAGGGTCGATTGTGAAACCGGTCGGATGGCTATTGATCTTTTGGCTGATTCTCACCTGCCTTGGCGCCGCAGCTGCGGCCGATGAGCAATTTCCCAGAGACCCGGGCAAACAGGATATCCAGGCGCTGATGGAAGCAGCCAGGGCGGATGAGAAGCGTCTTGAACAAAGCAATGCCCTATACCGAGATTCAAGGCTGGAAGCTTATGTGAATCAGGTGGCGATGAGACTGGTTGCAACCGTGCCGGAGAAAGACGACGGATTCAGAGTCAAGGTGATCAAGGATCCTCATTTGAATGCCTTCACCTACCCCGACGGCTTCTGTTATGTCAATACCGGCATTCTGGCGCGGTTGGAAAATGAGGCTCAACTGGCGGCTTTATTGGCCCACGAAATCGGCCATTTCATTAACCATCATGCGGTAAACGGTATCCGGCGCCTTCAGCACCAGCCCGACCCTGCCGCGCGTGATATGGCTGACAAAGATACGGCTTCGTCTGCTCTGATGGCGCAGAGTGCCGAATGCACCTGGTCCGGTTATCGTCACGAAGCCGAATTAGAGGCCGACCGCGAAGGGTTGAAGCTCATGATGCGGGCGGGATACAATCCTTATGAAGCTCTGCGGCTCTTCGAGCACCTTGCAGAGGAAATGGCGCGGGAGAATTATCACGAGCCACTGTTTTTCGGCTCGCATCCCAGATTGCAGACCCGTATCAAAAAGTGCAGCGAATTCCTAAGTTCCATCGACCCGACCCGCGGTTTTCGGTTAAACGGCGAAAGCCGGTTTGGATTCATGTTACGAGATGTGATTCTGGATAACATTGCACTCGACATTCAAGCCGGGCGTTTCGCCCAGGCACGCCAGGCTTCGGAAAGGTTTCTGGCGACTTATTCGGATGATGCCCGGGTCTATTACTTGCTGGGGGAAATCTACCGTCAACTGGGTCGCGACAGGGGCGGGTCCGATCGGGCCGAATCGTTTTATAAACGCGCCATCGACTTGGACGCTGGTTACCCCGAACCGCATCGGGCCCTTGGTCTGATGTATTACAAAGCCGGGCAGTCCCAACAGGCGCAACCGTATCTCGAAGCCAGCGTGCTCCTGGCACCCAATGCGCAGGAAAACATCTATATTCGGAACTACCTCAAGCGGATTCATTCTCGAGATCTGCGGCAGGAACATTTCGTATACAAAAAAAAGTGAGTTGTACGGCCTGCCGATGCGACCACTTTTTTATCTACCAAAAGTTGGAAGATGAAAAACAGACTCATCCTATTGGCCCTTATCGTCATGATAGCAGGCTGCGCAGGCTGGAAGGCCGTCGACGGTGAGATTCACTCAGAAACTTATTGTGTTGAGGTTCCTAGCGGGTGGATGAAATTTGACGCCGGCGCCTACGTGATGATTTCGCGCGACGGGCCCTATCTTCAATACGTCCTGTTTCAAGAGCGCCCTTTGGAGCGCCCCTTTCTTAGTGCACGCAAGCGTCTAACTGCGGACATGCTGCCGCAGGAAGCCGCTCAGATCATTATTGACGACTTGTCTTCCGATCCAATGGTGGCGAATTTTACCGTCATCGAAAATGCACCGGCCGTCATTGACGATCATGACGGTTTCAGGTTGCTCTTCAGATACAGCGACCCGAAAGGGCTGACCTTGAAAACGGCTTATTATGGCTTCATTCAAGGTCAAACCTTCTACAGCCTCCGTTTCACCGCTCCGCGGCGGTACTATTTTGATAATGATATCGATGTGTTCAAGGCGATGCTGTCGAAGTTTCACCTGGTTGCGGCGCGCTGATAAAATATCGTTGATGATCGATCGAAACCAACCTTTTCCCGCGGCGACCGCCGCGTCAGGCTCAGCGCGTTCAGTTGACATCCTTTGAGAGGCTGCTGATGGCAGCTATTCCGTCAAACAAGCTTTCCGATATCGGTTGTGTCTTGATGCTGCCGCTGCCACAGCAAGGACAGACCGTCCCCGAGGTATCATCTCCCTTAAACACCAGCCGGGTAAAGGCGTAACCGCAGTCTTTGCATAAAAAATCTACGGACGGCATAATTTCTTCAGTTCCTCATGCGCCGATGATTTAACCGGGATGGCTAAGTGGCCCTGTTCGTAAAACGGTGACGCACCGAGATGACAGAGGCGCCGGCAGCGCAAGGTGCGAGAAGCGCGCATACCAAGCGTATGCGCGTTTCGAGCAACACGGCACGGCGGGATGCATCGGTCATTGAATGCCACCGTATTTACGAATAGGGCCACTAATGGCTGCACTTTCTGATCGCAGGTAGATATTTACTTAAAAGGAGCGGTCCGATATAGTCGGGACAGTTTTTTTGACCGTTTACAGGGATGCAAAGTTCGATGCGCTTCAAACCACCTAATTGTAAGCGTTTACAGGGTGCCGCAGATGCAAGGCGTCGGGCGCGCAGACATACTTTTGTACTTCAAGTGCCCGACAACAGAGCAGATGCGGTGCCCTGTGAATGCTTACCCGTTTTTTGAGTCAAACAGCATATGGAACTCTTCCGGGTTACCCTTTTTCACGCCTTGCCGGTTATCGGATTTTGACCTAATGGAGCAGCCGGAGAAAAAAACGTGTTCATAACCGCAGCCCGTCGCTTGGCAGGAGAGTCAACTGGGTTGACGACGGCGTAAACGTCATGAAAATTCTGACCGTGTCAGATGCTGTCGAGCCATCGCTGTACCCCGTAGTCGATACCGGTCGGCATACCGGAATCAACCTGGTCCTGGCATGCGGCGACCTGCCGCCGGAGTACCTGTCTTTTTTAAGCAATTTTTTCAGCGTACCACTCTATTACGTTTGCGGCAACCACGATATCCGTTACGATAGAAAACGGCCCATGGGATGCACGGATGTCCATGCCAGACTGGTGCGGTTCAGAGGCCTTAACATTCTGGGGCTAGGAGGTTCGCACTGGTACAACGGCGGACCGCACCAATATACTGAAGGGCAAATGCGACTCATGGTTTTTCGCATGATACCCGCGCTATGGCGACGGGGTGGAGTTGACGTTGTCATAACCCATGCCCCACCGCGTTACGTGCATGATGCCGAAGATCCCTGTCACAGAGGATTTGTCGTCTTTCGCCGGTTGATTCGTCGATGGCGCCCGAAATACTTTATTCATGGTCACATACACTGTAGTTTCGGTTCTGATTCCGAGCGGATCTCACTGATAGAATCAACCCGGGTCGTTAACACGTATGGCTATTTTCAACTTGAAATCGACGATCGCCCGACTGCGGGATAGGATCGGCAAACACCGGCCGAATCAGGACAAGGTCGGTAGTTTCAGCGACCGTCAGCAAAAAGAAGCGGCTTTCGACACCCGGGTTCGGGGTATTCGAACCGTGCCGATCGATCGGATCGTGGGCAGCGTCGGGCGCTATCAGGACCTCGACGACCGTTTTCGACTGAAACCGCACGTCCCCTCGGAACGTCTGCAGCGGATCAAAGAGGCCATGCGAGAAGGTCGTCCTCTCCCTCCGGTAAGACTCTACCAGATCAAGGATGAATACTATGTGATGGACGGAAATCATCGAATAGCGGCGGCCAAAGAGTTCGGCCACGACGAAATTTTGGCCGATATCATCGAATTCATCCCATCACCCACTACCCTGCAGAACTTTCTTTTTCGCGACCGGGCGGATTTTTTCGACCGCACGCAACTCAAAGGGGATATCCAGTTGACCGAGGTCGGGCAATATGCCCACCTTCTCAAGCAGATCGAAGACCACAGGGCCTATATGCAGCAGGAGCAAACCGATAGTCCTTCTTTCGAGACTGCAGCTCAGGACTGGTACAAGACCATCTACCGACCTCTCTGCAAGATCATCCGGCGTGGCCGATTATTGGAATCCTTGCCGGGTCGAAGCGTCGCGGACCTGTACGCATACATTGCGGTACATCAGTGGGAAACGGGCCGACGACGATGGTACGGCAGTGGTATTGACGAACTGATACCCGACGATATGGAGGCGTTTAGAAAAAAAATGATGGAAACAAAGGATTGTGATTACCCGGAAATGCGACGGGGGATCACGGCATTTATTCTGATGAACGTACAGGCGAAAAAAGAGTTCAAAGTCGTCGACAAAATTTACGAACTGGAAGAGGTTCGGGAAGTGCACTCGGTTCACGGCGACGTCGACATTCTGATTAAAATCTCTCTGAGCCGTGACTTGCTCAGCTCGGATGCCGAGATCATCTCACAATTCGTTCACGAGAAGATCCGGCAACTACCGGGCGTCATCAGTACAAAGACCCTGATTCCGGGATACTCGAAAATCAAGGAAAGCCGGAAGGTCGAGGAACAATCTTAGGGGTAACGTCGGAAGGTCAGCGATTAACCGGGTTTTTGGTGGCGCGCTTTATTTGTTGCAGCCTGTAGGCTCCATCGGCCACTCAGCGGCCGAGAAAATGAGGACGACAATGCAACTTGAAAGCAAGCTGGTGCCGGTTTTAAGAGAGGCCGTTACGGTCATAAAGGCGGTGTTGTTCAAGCGAATCAAATCGATTCTTGCGGTTTTTCCAAAACGTATGCCGCTATTTCGTAGATCTCCGCCTCGGTTGCGGCCCGAAAGGTGTAGCGCTATCGACCTATTACTTCCCAATAGAGCGGCGGGTTTTCGCCGTGATCGGCAATACGGTGTCCATGGGTTGACATTATCTCCGCATGGCCGCTGGAGGCTTTAGCCGTTAACTATTTATCGATGCCAAATCGGACGGATTGTGAGACAAAAACCGGAGGGGCAGGATGCTTGCCGCAAATTGGCAGCTCCGGGTAACATTTTTGGGCAATCAAGGGCGAGAAGCAAAATACGGTACAATATAATATATTGGAATCAATGACAATAGATAATTTCCAGTTAATGGCATACAAATTGCTGTTAAGAGGTTGATCCACCATTCAGGCCACGTGTCGGATCAAAATAAATTGCTTCAATCGCCAGAAACAGGAGGATTCCCATTGATCTGTGAACGCTGCTACCACCATAAAGGCTGTAAGCAGAAACCAACCCCTGAAGGCCGCTGCAACGACTACCTGAAAGACGGTCGGATCGATCTCGACGACGAGCTCGATATCAATCCGATGGACACGTTTACCTTCGACTACGACACTCTCAAAAAGCTTTTCAAGGACTTGCACGAAGATCAATTGAAATCAGATTAGCTCCGACCGCGTTTTTTCGACTTTCATTTTTCCCACCTGTCCAGTATACCCGTAATCGCCCACTTACTATCCAATCGATTTCCACCTGGCAAGACCGAAAAGACAGGTCCTTCTTTTCTGAAAATGCCGCGGCGGGAAATTCATGGGACCCAAATTCAATCTGATCGCCGTTTGTGCTGAAGGGAGCCGAACCCCATGCAAGGTAACGACTTTTCCCGCAAACCGCTGAAGGAGCTTCTCGGCCTCGAGATTAATGGCTGCCGTTGCGGCAGGACGCACCGCGTGCCGACCCGAGAGGCTTCGCTGCGTCACGGCGCCATGAACCTCCTGCCGGAGTTTGTCGACCGTTGGATGTCAACCGGACCGCTGATCCTGGTGGTCGACGGAAATACATGGACGGCGGCGGGAGAGAAGGCGGTGCGGCTTCTCGAATCGGCCGGAAAAACAGTGTCGCCGCACTTTGTCGACCAAAAATACCAGCCGGTCCATGCCGACAAGCAGACGGTGGCCGATTTGGTGGCGCTGATCGAGAGGAAAACGACGGCCGGTATTATTGGTGTCGGGTCCGGCACGATCAACGACATCTGCAAAACTGCCGCAACTGCGACCGGTAAAACATTGATCACAGTGGCAACGGCCGCCAGCATGAACGGTTATACATCGGCGATTTCGGCCCTGACCGTCGATGGCGTGAAGATTACGGAACCGTGCCATCCGCCGATTGCCGTCATAGCCGATCCGGAGGTGCTTGCCTCGGCACCCCAATCTATGAGTGCGGCCGGCTTCGGTGACCTGCTCTCCAAGAATGCCTCGACGGCCGACTGGATCCTGTCGAATGCATTGTTGGGAGACTATTTCTGCGGCATACCGGTTGCGGTGGCGGAGGAGGCTGTCGCAACCAGCATCCGGCAGGCAGACATCATTAGAGCCAATAAACCCGAAGGCCTCTCGGTTCTGATCGATGCTCTTTTGCGGTCCGGTATTGCCATGGTATTGGCCGGCTCCAGCGCACCGGCTTCCGGAGGAGAACACCTCATCAGCCACCTGTGGGACATGACGGCGCATTGGACGGGCCGTACACCGGCACTTCACGGTCAGCAGACCGGAGTGACCACCCTCATATCGCTGGCGCTCTACCAGAAGATTCTGTCACTCGAGCCGGAGGAGATCCGACGTAAAGACCTGAAACCTGAATTTCCGACCATAGCCGCCATGGAATCCGAACTGCGTTCCGTATTCCGGGATATCGCTGCGTCGGTGTTGCCGCACGCACGCGCGAAATTTCTCGATCAAAACGGCTTGGCGGCACGACGGCAACTGATCCTTTCGCGATGGGACAAGATTCGACAAGCGGTTTCTGCGGCAGTGATTTCACCCGCGCTGTCACGACAGCACTTACAGACCGCCGGTGCGATATACGATATCGACGGTCTCGGAATCACCGGTGAAGAGCTTCAGTTTGCCTACACCTATGCGCGTTGGATTCGCAACCGCTATACGGTGCTCGACCTGGCGGCCGACATCGGCATGCTGAACGAATGGCGCGAAGAGGTTCTTGCGTCGGTGAAGTGACCGGTAGAGGGTTTCGTCAGGCGATTTGGACTGCTATGGCATGCTACCGGGCATGTCACTCTTCCGTGGGGAACACATATGACATCGCCCGCGAATTACGCCAGTTCGTCGAATCGGCATTTCAAATAGACGCCTTCCCCGTCGTATGAGGTTTTTACTTTGTAAGGCAGGGTTTTAAAAAGCCGTATCATCGCTTGGTTATGGGGGGCGGTGTAGGCGATCAGACCGGCGATACCGTTTTCCCGCGCGGCATCCGCCAGCTTTCTTATGATACGGCGGCTGAGGCCCTTGTTCTGATACTTTTTGTTTGCCGAAAACGCCACCTCGGCCATGTTGCTGTCCACCAGCAGCATGCTCTCACCCACGGCCACCACCCGACCGAAACCGAACTCGCCGACCACCGCTACGAGTGTCAGGTCTTTTATATAGTCGATCTGTGACTTGCTTTCGACCTCCTTGCGGGCAAAACTGGTTTTTTCGTGGAAAAAACGAGAAAAAATGTCTTCCTTGTCGAGGTTGTAGTAATGCTCCTGAATGCGGCGCTCGTCCACGGGTTTGGCGGGACGGATGGTGATCTCTTCGCCTTCGATTTCAAAGGTTTCTTCGAGGCGGACCGGGTAGACACCCCGCACGGCCTCCCCGAGGGAACGCTCGGATCCGATCAAACCGGCTCTCTTGGCCTGTTCAAAGAGCGCCTCCCTGAAATCCGGATGGGCGATTCCGATCATGGCCATGACCCGTTCCTGGTAGCTCTTGCCGAACAGGTTGACCACGCCGTACTCTGTCACCACATAGTGAACATCCCCGCGGGGCACCACCACCGCCGTGTCCCCGAGCATCGGAACGATGTTGCTGGTTTTCCCGTCCTCCGTGGCTGAAAAGAGCATTAAAATCGACTTGCCGCCTGGTGCCCGCCGCGCCCCGCGAACGAAATCGGCGATACCGGACACGCCGGCATAAAATGTCTGGGCAGAGGCCTCGGCCGCTACCTGCCCGGTGAGGTCGATGGCTTTGGCGACATTTATCGACACCATCCGGTTGTGGCGTGAAATGACAAAAGGGTCGTTGACGTAGTCCGACGGGCGAAAGTCGACGGCCGGATTGTCGTCTATGAAGTCGTAAAGGTTGCGGGATCCGATGGCGGCCGAGGCGACCAACTTGCCCTCGTTGAAGCCCTTCTTGCGGTTCGTTATAACGCCTTTTGCGTAGAGGTGCATGATGTCGTCGA
>JBATHN010000242.1:0-3024 GCA_049666885.1 Desulfobacterales bacterium | reverse complement strand
ATCCAGTTCCGTTGTTAGCGGTATACCTTTTTCCACCCGTTCAGCGGATTGCAGTAGTTCGTCAAATGTGACATCCACGGAGGTACGCGGAACATAATTGACTGCAGATAGTTGAAAATCTAATGCACCGATCCGATCGGAGCCGGATTCCAGAAGATAGGTCAGCTCATCCAGGTTGGCACTGTCTGCATCAACGCCTTTCAATCCTAGTTTTTTGTTAATAAGTACACGACGCCCCCACGCATCCGGGGCACTATCACGAATACAGCCCGGCATAAAAAGCCCGGACAGCAGAGGCAAGATACCTGGCCTCAGGGGTAGCTCGGCGTCATAAATGGCTATTGCATTTTTGCGGTTCAAGTAGCTTTTGCCGTAGTTGAAGATCAGTTTATCTGCTTCTGCTGTCAGCTTACCTGCAACAACCGGCTCGGTGGCACCCGGCAGCCAAATCCACACGAAGGCTTCACTGTATCCGCTCTCATTAGAAATCATCGTCTACAATCTTCTTGCTGGGATGAATATGTTTCGGAAGCAGAGCAATTTTGTCGTCGGCTTGCCTGATCCTTGCGATCAATGTTGACTCATCGGCGTCAAACAATTTGAGACCCACAAGGGTGGCCACTTCAAACACAGCTCCGATCTGACATTTGAGGTTACCCCTCTCAATGCGTTGAAGTAAACCACGCGATATTCCTGCGCGGTCGGACAAATCCAGGGTGGTCATTTTGCGCTCCTTTCGAGCGATCCTAATTTGCTTGCCGAGCAGAGTCGCAGCATGATGGGTAATACGAGAGTAAGTTCTGGTAGTCTGTTTTGCCATTTTTCACCTATTTCGATTTACAAATAGTCCATATCCTACAAATACGATTTTTTGATAACCCATTATAAAAATATATCATTTGTACGTCAAGGATAAAAATGATCTATAAATAATACATATCTATTAAATTAGGCCTTTATATAGGCCTAAATAGAGAATCGAGCTCTAGATGATAGCTTTTATTCCACGCAATCCGATCCTGTGAGGGAAAAAATTCGGCAAGATTAGAGATCAGAGCAGGATTCGACCCCTACCAAAGAAAGATTTCGGCTAGCGCCTCAATGCGCCAAAGGTTTACCCGTCTCAGTGGACGACCAAGTCTTCTAATTGGTCCAAATCCTGGCGGAGCCACCAAACGAAAACAGGGAGAAGGCTTATGGTTGCCACTCCCTGTTCTTAATTTATTTGGTACGCCCGGAGGGATTCGAACCCCCGGCCTACGGATTCGAAGTCCGGCGCTCTATCCAGCTGAGCTACGGGCGCTTTATAGAGGCTTTTTGATAAGATTTTATGGGGTGAGTGATGGGACTTGAACCCACGACAACCAGGGCCACAACCTGGGGCTCTACCACCTGAGCTACACCCACCATATTCAAGTTTTTCTCATTTATCAGAACCTATTCGGCATTTCAAGCGTAATCTTTTCGCGGTCTTCACAAGGCGTTGGCGCATAAAATCGGGGCAATTCCCCCATCGATCCAATCTTCTGTCGGTGCAGATCCGTGCCCCCTGCCCGGCCGTCCGCGCTCTGAACCCCATAGTTTCATAAACAACATGGCAAATGATAGCTATTAGCTTATAATTATAGCCAATATCGTAGCAAAATCACCAATTTTAGGATATCACCATTGGTGAATTCGAAGGATGGGGTCAATTTTGCCATGTTGTTGTTTACCCTGAAAACAACGCGGAAAGCCGGAGGACTTCAGATCCTGTCCCGCCATCGGCGGGATCAAGGGATTGCGGTAGGAAATTACAGCTTCACCCTTGACGCCTGAAGCCCTCCAGCCTTTGCACCGTTGGGGTGAACAAACTGGTGCCCATCCATGGCTTTTTGATGGCACTGTAGAGTGTCCAATCCATAAATGAGAATTTTTTTCGCTGGGCAAGGCCGCACAATGGTTAGCGGCGAGGCGTACTTTACGTACGCCGCAGCCGGAAACCCGCGGAGAACGCAGTCCAGCGGAAAAATGGCCATTTATGGATGGACACAAACTGGGTATTGACGATGCAAGGCAGGCGAACTATAGAACATCTTCAGGAATTTATTCATGAAAGGAAGCGACGTGTGACCGGATTTCAAAAGTTTGTCATCAGGGCCATCCTCGGTCTGGGCTTTGCGGTCGTCGCCACCCGCATGTTTTACGGCCGGATCGACATCGCTTACATCGTCGGCCTGGCGATCATCCTGGTGGGGTTGGCCTATTTCGCCGAATACCTGCGTCATCGCAAAAAACGCTGATATCGGCCGCCAATTGATACCGGCTTTGCGCACCCCCGCGCCGGATCGGCAATCGAACATATATGGGCACGGCGGTGCCGTGTTTTTTATTGCGTAGAGTACTTTTCGCAGTGTTTTGCGAACCCGGGAGCTGAACCATTGAAGCAGATCATACTCGGTACGGCCGGTCACATCGATCACGGCAAGACCTCACTGATCAAAGCGGTCACCGGCACGGACACCGACCGCCTGAAGGAGGAGAAAGAGCGCGGGATTACCATCGAGTTGGGCTTCGCCTCCCTGGACCTGCCGAACGGGCAGCATATCGGCGTTGTGGACGTCCCGGGTCATGAAAAATTCGTCAAGAACATGGTGGCCGGCGCCACCGGTATCGATATCGTGGTCATGGTCATCGCCGCCGACGAAGGCGTCATGCCGCAAACTCGGGAGCACATGGAAATCTGCACGCTGCTGGGCATCAAACACGGATTTGTGGCACTGACCAAAATCGATATGGTCGATGAAGAGTGGCTGGAACTGGCACTGGAAGATGTGCGGGAATTTACGGCCGGTACGTTTCTGGAGGATACCCCGATCGTGCCGGTTTCTGCGGTGAAAGAACAGGGTCTGCAAGAGTTTAGCCGCGTACTGGAAACAATCTGCGCCCAAGTGCCCGAACGCAGCATGTCGAGTCTGTTCCGACTGCCGGTCGACCGGGTGTTCACCATGAAGGGCTTCGGCACCGTGATCACCGGCTCCCTGA
>JBATHN010000241.1:0-3461 GCA_049666885.1 Desulfobacterales bacterium | reverse complement strand
GATCTGATCGACTGTTCCAGCGGTGGATTGGTGCCGAAGGCCGTCATTCCCACCGGACCCGGTTATCAAACCCCGTTTGCCGCCGTCATTCGCCGGGAGATCGGCATTCCAACCGGCGCTGTCGGATACATCACAGAGCCTGCCCAAGCCGAGCAGATCGTGGCAACGGGTCAGGCCGATGCGATCTTGATGGCCCGGGAGATGCTGCGGGATCCTTACTGGCCGCTGCATGCCGCAAGGTCTCTCCAGACGGATCTGCCGTGGCCCTTGCCATACGAACGTGCCAAACCCGCATAAACCGACAGGCCCTACACGGGCCTGTCGCCGAAATTGCGTTTCGCCTCCTTGCCCCACCTGTCGACCCCAAGGGACGGCAGGTGGTTCTCGCTGAAGTATGCCCTCTATCGGATCGAAGTAAAAGAGCACCTGCTCGTTTGGGACGCGGTGGAACTCGCAGGACAGGAAGACGAATGGCTTTGGCTGGAGGGCTGCGGCGGCTGTCATCTGGAGGAGCGGCACGAAAAAATTTAGAAGTGGGGGATACAATGGAAACATATGCCTCAGTCGAATGCAGCACACCCGATTAGGACCTCTTCTGACTCAATAAACATTCGCTTTTCCAGCGACTCGACTACCCAACCGTCTCATTTTTGAGAGAAAGCCATGCAACGACGGCAGCGGCGCAGGCTGTTGCCGCCCCTGATGTCACATGAATCGATGTTCCGTAATATAAAGAAAAAAAACATCTTCTATGAGTCTGCTTAATCCGACTACTGTGAGAATTTTGTTTAACACTATTTCTTATTTCATCTCCCCAAGAATGGTTGCGGCTATTTGAGCATAATCGCCCCCGAAATGGTGGGCCCCGGGCAACACGACTTTTTTAAAATAGTTGCCCTGAAGAAGAGGGCATAAACTGTCCGTTTCCTTCTCACCGTAGATGCAAAGCAGGCGGGTATCACTCAGTTTCATGACCTCCGGCTTTGTGGGAACAGCCGTTTTTGAGCCCGACCCCAGCCAGTCGCTGAGATGGAACTCGAAGTCCACCTGAAGTGATGGCCCAAGCAGTGCGATCAGTTCGACGCGGGATTTCAGCTCTTCGTTCAAACGATTGGCCGCGAACGGCAAGATGTCAGCTCCCAGGGAATAGCCGATCAGAATAACCTTTTCTTTGCGCCATTGGGCTGCATAATGCCGGATGATGCGCTCAAGATCTTTGGCAGTTTGCTCCGGCGTCCGGTTGGTCCAGAAATATTTCAACGAATTGACGCCGACGACCGGAACACCGTGGCCGGCGAGGCTGGTGCTGATTTCCTCGTCCAGATCGGCCCAGCCGCCGTCACCGGACCAAAACACCGCCATGCGATCGGTTTCCGGACCGCGGGCGGCAACTTCCACCAGAGGCAGGTCTGCTAAGTCGCCGGCGGATGATTGGACCGGCTTCTCCGATTTCTGTTTCGTCAGCCGGGCGAACTCGTCTTTAAACTGAGGCATCCAGTTTTTCGGCACCGAATAGCCGTGCCCGACTCCGGGCAACATAACGATTTTGCTATTCTTCACCTGTTTGACATAGGTCTCGGTTTTCTCTGCTTCGCAAACCTGGTCGGTGGTTCCCTGAAGAGCAACCCAGGGAACTGCCAGATGGGATGCCGGAAGAAAATTGTATCCTTCGTCCTGGGGCCCCTTCGTCCACTCCAGTCCACTGCCCCGACACAAGGGTTTTGACAGGGCGAGATCGGGGCAGAAACCCAGGCTGATGGCGCCTAAAAAAGTGTTGCCCGGTGCCTGGACCAAGGCGGCATAGGCAAGCGTGGCACCGGAAGAGTAGCCGATTAGAACCGGCGTTATGTACTGGGAAAATCCAAGTTTTTTCTGGACATATTTACTCAACAGTTCGAAATCCGCTGCCGGGTATACACACGCATCGGAAGATTTTTCGAGCTGTTTCAAATAAGAGGTGATGTCGACACCGACAACGAGTGCATCGAGACCGGCGAGTTCGCGGGCCATATCCACCACCCCCATGTTCCAGCCGCCGTCTCCGGAGACAAACAGCACCACATGGGCCGGGCGAGCGGATGGATGATACAAGGCAATTTTTCCGAAGCGTCCGAATTGATCGGTGGTTTCCTCGGCCCGAATTCCGGAAGCAACACTGAGCATAAAAAACAGAGTGAAAATGAAGACGACACCGCGATTCATTTTGCCACGACTCCTTTCATGCCTCCCGAAATCAACCTCGCCAAGTTAGCGAATATTTGCGGCAGCGCCAGACCTCCGGGCAGGGCCAGGTATTTCGGCCGCCATTCGGGATCAAATTTTTCCTTGTATTGGCGCAGTCCCTGGAAATTGTAAAAATGCTCTCCGAACCGGAAGACAAATGCACCGAGGCGATTCCACAGCGGTGCCAGGGCCCGGTTCTCGAGGCCGGAAAACGGTGCCATGCCCAGGTTGAACCAGCGATAGCCTTGCTCTTTTCCCCACAGCATCAGGCAAATAAACAAATACTCCATAATGCCATCAGGTGCTTCGGGCAGATAGCGCATCAGGTCAAGGGACAGCTCCTCCAGCTGCGCGCCGGTCCATAAATTGGCAAAGGCCTCGATTCGTTCATTTCGAATGACGAGGGCCACCGGGCAGCGCCTGATATAATCGGGTTGAAAAAACCCCAGGGAAAACCCCTTTTCTCTGGTACTTTTCTCCGTCAGCCAGGCATTGGAAATGTTTTTCAACTCGTCAAGATGGTCGGCCACTAATTCCGGTTGCATCACCTCAAAGCGGCAGCCTTCTTTTTCGAGTTTCCGCTGGGTGTACCGCAGCCCCTTGCGGGCGCCACCCTCCAGCGAAAAAGTTGACAGTGGGACGCGGGCTTCCTCCCCCAGCTTCAAAATAGAGAGTCCCAGATCCAGATACAGATTCAACTTTTCGTGTCCGACTTCATAAAATACCGTTCGACCGCCGTAGCGATCGGATACTTCACGAAACTTCCAGATGAGATCGGGCCAGCGCAAATCGAGGCCGACCGGGTCTCCCATCGCGATCCAGCTGCGGCCTTCCACGGCATACATGATAAACGCATCGTCCTGCGGACTGAACAAAAAACGCTTGTCACCGAGTAAGGCCAGATGGGCGGACGACTGAACCGAATCGCGCACAATGGCGTCGGCTTTCTCAAGCTCCTGCCGGCCGGATTCCGTCGGCCGAGGCGGTGCCGGCCGCAAGAGGCGCGCGGTTGCGAAAAACAGCCCCAGAACGACGACACCAACGGTGGCCCGCAAAAATCGAGAGGCATCATCGCGAAAGGCAAAACGCCACCACAGACTGTCGGCATATTCTATGTGGCGATAGGAATAAAAACCGAGCCAGACAGAGCCGCCTAAAATAATGAGGATGGCCGCAATCCACCCGGCGTTAAACCGTTGGCTGAACAAGTAGGCCTTGCGATAGAAATACCGGCGCGT
>JBATHN010000240.1:0-2172 GCA_049666885.1 Desulfobacterales bacterium | reverse complement strand
CGATGTGATGACGTTCCATTTTCGTAATCCCTTAATGAATCGCAATTTGTCTTTACAGCAGCCCGACCCTGTCGTTGAAATCCTCGACCAGCGCATCGATTTTTTCGACCTGCGCGAAAGTCCCGTTCCAATAGAGGTCATGCTGGTACCACTGCTCATTGAGTTCATTGACGTCGCGACCCTGCTGCTCGACCCAGGTGAAGTATTTGAGGTTGTGGATCGTTTTGCGATCGTAGTAAGTGAGTTCCTTGACATGGTCGATCGCTATCGATTGTATAAGCTCGATGTCCCTCTGGGCGTCTGCATCAGTGTATGGCCCATGCTCCTGCGAGAGCTCCTCCAGGCGGGATCCGTAAAGCTCCATGGAGTCCGTGGCGATAGTGACGACAATATCTTCCTCGGTCAGCTCACTGTACTTGGCAAACTTGATCGCAGCGACCAAATTGCCGATTCCAGATATGCCCAAAAAGTCGAGCTCTGCCGATATTTCTTCCGAAACTCCTTCGGCGACAAGGGCTCTGCGACCGTTTCCTTCGTTGAAAAGACGCAGCAGCCGCATGGGTACCGTATCATCCACGGCAATCACGAAGTCGGTTTCCTTACAGTCATGGACCCAGGGGACGTGCTTGTCTCCGATGCCCTCGATGCGATGACTACCGAAGCCGTTATACAGAAGTGTTGGGCATTGGAGCGCTTCACCGACCGCCAGTTTGGTCCTCGGAAACCGCTGCTTGAGATAGTAGCCGGCGCCAAGGGTGCCCCCGGAACCGGATGACGCCACATAACCGGCCAACCGCTTTCCCACTGAAAAATGGGACTGGAGGATCTCTTCGACGGCTTGGGCCGTTACGGCAAAATGCCACAAAGGATTGCCGGGTTCGTCAAACTGGTTGAAGATCTGCAGGTTTTCACCGGACTTCCGCAGCTCCCAGCATTTGTCGAAAATCTCCTTCACGTTGGATTCGCTTCCCGGAGTGGCGATGACCTCGCCGGCGATGTTCCGCAGCCATTCGAAACGTTCCTGCGACATTCCCTCGGGCAGGATGGCCACGGCTCGGCAGGCCAGAAGGGCCGAAATATAGGCACCGCCGCGGCAGTAATTGCCTGTTGAGGGCCAAACGGCCTTGGTTTCCTGCGGATCGAACTGACCGGTCACCAGACGGGGCACCAGGCACCCGAAAGTCGCCCCGACCTTGTGCGCACCGGTGGGAAACCAGCGACCGACGAGTACAATGATCGTCGCCCGGCAGCCGGTGAGTTCCGGCGGCAAAACCCGGTGGTTGACCTCACCGAACAAGCCTCCGGACGCCTGGGGGGCGTTTTTCC
Organism: Desulfobacterales bacterium; assembly: GCA_049666885.1. GTDB lineage: Bacteria > Desulfobacterota > Desulfobacteria > Desulfobacterales > SG8-13 > JARFQH01. The sequence goes on along the minus strand of JBATHN010000240.1, from coordinate 846 downwards.
AGCAGATGCGATACAGGTTCGCCGGATGGACCTCCCACAAGTCGATGTGTCTTAGCTGGTCTTTGATTTTCCCGGGCACCTTTTGTGGATCATTCATCATCGCAAAGGTGGGGAGGGTGATCATTTTTTCTCGGCAGTAGGCGACGGTTTTATCACGAATGGTGGCGTTTACACTCAGATCGATCACTGTTCTTTCCTTTTTTATTATCTTCCAACTGCCGATGACAAATGCGAATGAGAAATTTCCGTTATACGATCTCGTCCAGCGATCGAATGGTCCGCTCCGGTACGGTGATGGCCTTGGCGGCGGCAGCGCTGTCCTTGAGACCGTTTCCGGTCGCCAGGATCACGACGACGGCATCGCGAGGAAGTTCTTTTTGAACTTTCAGAAACCCGGCAAAAGCCGCCGCGCTTGCCGGCTCCGTGAACAGGCCCGTAGAGCGCGACAGCCGGGCCTGAGCTTCGAGGATCTTCTCATCGGATACGGTGATCACTTGGCCGTTGTACTTCTTCAGCAGACTCAGCGCGAGAATACCGTTGCGGGGCACATCCACGCATATGGAATCTGCCACCGTCTGTGTGGGAATGTTGTCGAATCGTCCGGTTTTGAATGCCCGGTAGAGGGCGTCCGATGTGTCCGACTGGACCGCGAAGATCTGCGGGATGTCTTCGATATACCCCAGTTGTTTCAGGTCCCGGAACCCTTTGTAAACACCGGCGACGATGCAGCCGTCCCCGGTACCCACGAACAGGACGTCCGGGGCTTGCCTCAGCTGCCGGTAGAGTTCCAGAGAGACGGTCTTTTTCCCCTCGATCGTCATGGGATTGTAGGCCGTGTTGCGGCTC
>JBATHN010000239.1:0-6204 GCA_049666885.1 Desulfobacterales bacterium | reverse complement strand
CCTCCAAGCGCATTATCTGCCGTGGAATGAGAAGATTTCATATGTTTCCGGCTCCCCCAACCCATGGCGTTTCCTTGCGGATATCGCCTGGATCCTCCTCATTTTCATGGCGGTCGAGAGCATTGCGCGCATGGCAAAACGCGGACTTAACCGTCGCGCCGTCATCTTTGGAGCCGGCCTGTTCATATTTTTGGGTGTCGGCTACCTTTACGGCACACTGATGGATCTGGGTGTCCTGTGGCCGCCGTATATCACCAATTTGACCTTCCTGGCGCTGATCCTGGTCATGAACGCCGCGTTGGTCGACGAGGTCGTGTCGGCCTCGGTTCTCAGCGGTGAGGTTGCCGCCGGAGAACGACGCTGGCTTTCCTTTATGCAGAATGTCAATCTGTTGGTGGCCGGCAGCGATCTGGCAGGAAACATCAACTACGTCAATCCACACTGTTGCAGGGTGCTCGGATATTCCTCCAAGGAGCTGCTGGGGAAACCGACCACCGATCTGGTTCCGGAAGACGAGCGCAGCGAGCTGAAACAGCGGTTGGAAAAAGCCCGGGAAGGTCAAGTCCGACCGCGGGTAAGCCGTGCGATGCTCACCAAGGACGGTCGACTGCGGCAAGTGAACTGGTTTCACGTCGTACTGAGGGACTTCGAAGACCGGGTAACGGGCACATTGAGCATCGGCGAAGATGTCACCGATCTGCAGGAAGCTCAGAAGGCCCTGGTGGATGAAAAAGAGCGGATGGACATCATCCTGAGCACACTGGATACCGGGCTGGTGCTGCTCGATTCCGAACTGAACGTCGTCTGGATCAACGAAACCCTTCGGAAATTGTTTCCCGAGGGCGTTCCGATCGGAGAAAAATGTTATGCGATCGCCGAGAACCGCACCTTGCCCTGCGAAGATTGCGGCGCCTTAAAAGCTTTCGCAGACGGCCGTGTGCACGTAACGGAACGCTACAACAATAAAATCGACAAATGGGTGCAAATCGTTTCTCTTCCGATCCGGCACGAAAATGGAAGCATTGTGCATGTCCTTGAAGCCAGCACGGACATCACCGACCGCAAAAAAACCGAAGCGGCCCGGGACCGATATCTGAAAGAGCTCGAAGCGCTCAAAGTGCGGCTGGAAGATGAAAACATCTACCTGAAAGAGGAAATCGAGAGCCGTCATGGGTTCAAGGAAATCATCGGCCGCAGCAACGCTATTCTGTACGTGCTCGAAAAAGTCCGCCAGGTGGCCGAAACCGACGCCACCGTTTTGATCCAGGGGGAGACCGGAGTGGGCAAGGAACTCGTCTCGCGGGCGATTCACAACGCCAGCCGGCGATCGCAAAAACCTTTTATCAAGGTCAACTGTGCGAACCTGCCGGCCAACCTGGTGGAGTCCGAGCTTTTCGGCCACGAGGCCGGTGCGTTCACCGGCGCCGAGCGTCTGCGCAAAGGTCGTTTCGAGCTGGCCGACTGCGGAACGATTTTCCTGGACGAAATCAGCGAATTGCCGCTGGATCTGCAGTCCAAGCTGCTGCGCGTGCTTCAGGACGGTCAGTTTGAGCGCGTCGGCGGCTCCAATCCCCTTACAGTGGATGTACGGGTAATCGCCGCCACCAACCTCATCCTGTCCGAAGAGGTCGCCGAAGGTCGTTTCCGCCCCGACCTTTTTTATCGTCTGAATGTCTACCCGATCACCGTCCCACCCTTGCGCACCCGCCGAGAGGACATCCCTTTGCTGGTGAACCATTTCGTGCCGCAAATCGCCGCCCGCATCGGCAAGACCGTCGACCAGATCCCTCCACACGTGCTTGAGAAACTCACCGCCTATGACTGGCCGGGTAATGTACGCGAACTGATCAACATCCTCGAACGGGCGGTCATCACATCACCCGATTCAGTCATTCGCCTGCCGGCGGAAATCGCAGAAACTTCCAGGTCGACCGGGGAAAGAATTGATCCCGCAACTCAATTGGTCGGCCTGCAATCGGTCGAACGGCGGCACATCCTGTCTGTATTAAACGCGGTCGGCTGGCGCATCAGCGGCCCCAAGGGTGCTGCCAAAATCCTGGGACTGAATCCCTCCACCCTGCGCTTCCGCATGAAAAAGCTTGGGATCAGTAAAAATACTTGAATTCCGAAAGCGAATAAATTAACATCCATCGTAAAATACTCGCGAGTTTTTTAGGGTAGATATTAAAAAAATGGTAAATTCTGATTATATAACGCGCACCATTGAATCGTCGATAATCGACGACCTTGCGCGCAAAATGGTGTTTATCGGTGGACCTCGCCAGTCCGGCAAGACGACCCTGGCAAAGCATCTTTGTATGCTGGCAGACTGTGACATTGAAGCCCGTTATTTGAACTGGGATGCGGCAACAGATCGTGAAAAAATTATCAAAGAGACCTTCCCTGCCGGTCCCGGTTTTTTAATACTGGATGAAATTCATAAATATTCGCGCTGGCGGCAGGTGGTGAAAGGTCTGTTTGACAAGCGCCGGGAGGAGCTTCAAATCCTTGTGACTGGCAGTGCGCGTTTGGATTATTATCGGCGCGGCGGTGATTCTTTGCAGGGACGCTACCATTTCTACCGGTTACTGCCCCTGACCTATGCCGAGTTGGGGGGTGATTCACAGTCCACCGTTAAAGATCTCATGATCTATGGTGGTTTCCCGGAGCCGTTTCGCATGCAATCGGAACGACAGACCCGACGCTGGAGTCGGGAGTACCGCTCAAGGGTGATTCAAGGTGATCTGTCCGACCTGGAAAATGTTCAGGATCTTGGAATAATAGAAAGCCTGGCTATCCGTCTGCCGGAACTGGTTGGGTCTCCACTCTCGTTGAACGCTCTGCGTGAGGATCTACAGGTATCACACCAATCCGTATCACGATGGATCGTCATGCTCGAAAATCTATACATGATATTTCGGATCTACCCCTTCGGTGCACCGAAGATTCGGGCTGTTAAGAAGGAGGCTAAGCATTACCATCTCGATTGGACTGTCGTTACCGATTGGGGAGTGCGCTTCGAAAACCTGGTTGCGTGCCATCTGTTGAAGTGGTGTTTCTACCGTCAGGATACTCAAGGACACAACACCGAACTACGATATTTCAGGGATGTCGATAAAAGGGAAGTCGATTTTATCATCGTCGAAAACAGACTTCCGATTCATTTCATCGAGTGTAAGACCGCTGAAAAAGAGGTCAGTCCTGCCCTGCGATACCTCAAGGTCCGTTTTCCATCCGTGACGTCTACACAGGTGGTTCTCGAAGGGGATCTGGATCTGGTGACAAAAGACGGAATTCGGTTATGTTCGGCCGACCGGTTTTTAAAAGATCTGCTGTGATATTTTGATACTGAATCTACCGGGTAAAATTATCTCCTTGAAGGAGAGTCTTGTGCGCCGCTGCGTAGACGCGGGTGCTGATACGACAATTGTGCTCGCCGACAAGCTCATTCAATAGCGAGAACATTGGTATCAACGGCAATCATCCGCCCCGGCCCTCGTAGACCTTTTCACGAATCTTGTCCCAGGAAGCGCCCGCCAGGCCCGCCTGAAGCCCTTTTCCCTTGAATGTCGCCTTTCGCAGCATAAAATGTTGCTGATGTTTGCGCTCTTCGATGACCTTTCGTAACCCTTCCTCGATCAATGCTTTTATAGAGGATTTCTCACAGGCAGCTATTTTGCGAGCTTCGTCATAGAGGCTATCAGATATATCTACGGTTGTTTTCATACATAAATATGTATTTATAATTATGTATAGTAGTCAACATCAATTATGAGGTCGTTTAGGCTTCTTAAAATTTATAATATTTTCGAACTCCCATTCCACCGGACCATAAACTTCCCAAAAATCTCGCCAGGACAACAACTCCAGACAGGATCCAAGCCTTCTCGGATATTTTTCGAGTCAGACAGCCTCCCTCACGAATTGCAATCTAATCGCTCCGCTATCAAGATTTGTTCGCAATATATTGCGAATTCGGAAAATACCGCGAAAAAATGCTTACCAATTCCTAACAAAATTCATTGCACCCGTACGGCTCTTGCTAATTTTTTATCATTATTACAGATGTATAAATGTTCCAGCACACCCCCGTCCCTATTCCGGCATTGAACTTGCTCCGTAGGTCACTTCAGACACCCCGTAACGAATGGCAGAAAGAGAATGATCGGTCTCCAAATTCTTATGCACATCCCGTCAAAGCACCGGCACGAGCTTTTGCAAGCATTTGAAATGTTATCCAATAAACAAGAAAACGGCAAAAAATGCACCGCCGGGTGTCTTGACCGCAGTATCTTTGAAAGCATGGGCACCGCCAACCGCTTTCTCTGGATGGAAAAGTGGGCCGATTTGGAATCACTCGAGGATTACATGAAAACCGATCGCTTCAGAGCCCTTTTGGGTGCCATTCAGGTACTAGGAAAACTGGACGCCATTCATAAAGGCGAGCTTATAGAACTCAACACGACCAGTGCCTAAATATTAAACCATAAATTAACGAATTAATATTTAAGTATTTGATAAAAAATACAATGAACGCACATAATCGTAGAGACAAAATAGATCAAAGAAAGACCGACGCCCTGATGGATCGTCGCAAGGGTGAAGACCGGCGTCAAGTATACGATGCGGACTATTTCGAAGACGGGGGAGCGGAAAGGCGGAAAGAAAAGGAGCGCCGCCGGCAGGATGAACGCCGCAAGGGATGTATCCGGGTGAGCGAATGGTCGAGCGTATGTCCAGGTGACGGACGTGGCGAAAACGACGGGCACACCGCTTGATAATCTTCGAGACGTCAGCTCTATGGGATGCCTCATAGAAACTATGGGATGCCTCATAGAAAAAAGATTTGCCAAACGCCCCCGCTGCAGGCAGCGGGACCAACACTAATCAAGAACTGAGGAGGAGGCCGAGATGCTCAAACATTTATGGATCAAACTTATGTCGTTAATCTTTGCCGGGCTGTTGATAAGCTGTGCTTCAATGTCAATGGAATCCAAAAAAACCGGACCGGTGTTCATTCCTCAGCAGATTCAAACGACCGGCTACGAACAAAGGACGGATAACTTTCTGGTCCTGCTGGATGCCTCGGGCAGCATGGGCGAAAAATACAAGGGCCAGACCAAATTCAGGACCGCCGAGCAGGTCGTCAGCCGGATGAACCAGACCATCCCGGCCGGCATGCGGCTCAACGCAGCCGTGAGGACCTTCGGGGCCGGATTTAGCAGTGATACGAATTCGACCTATGGTCCCGGGAACTATTCGAAGGAGGGTCTCGAAGCCTCCCTGGGCAGGGCAAACTACGGCGGCTACACGCCGATCGGCGATGCCACCAGGGCCGGCGGAGAGGACCTGTCATCGATGAGCGGCAATACCGCCGTCATCCTGGTGAGCGATGGCAAGAAGAACACCGGAATGGATGCCGCGAAGGCGGCCCAGGAGGTGAAGAACCGTTACGGTGACAAGGTCTGCTTTTACACCGTACTAATCGGGGACGACCCGGCCGGCAAAGAGTTGATGGATGGAATAGCGCGCATCGGGAAGTGCGGGTTTGCCACCAGCGCCGACTCTATTAACTCCAGCAAGGGGATGGCCGGTTTTGTGCAGTCGGTATTCCTCGCGGAGCCTGGCGACAGCGACGGTGACGGGGTGCCCGACAACCTGGACAAATGCCCCGGTACTCCCAAAGGGACGGCAGTCGACAGTACGGGGTGTCCAAAGGCTCCTCCTGCCCCTGTGGCCAAACCGGACAGCGACGGTGACGGGGTGCCCGATGATCGGGACAAGTGCCCCAATACGCCCAAGGGGGCCACGGTCAACGCGGACGGTTGCTGGGCCTATCAAGGCGAGATTTTCTTCGATGTCAACAGCTCGACGGTCAAATCCGAAGCCTATCCGATGCTAGACGAAGCGGTCAAGGTGTTAAGGAACAATCCGGATCTCAACGTGGAAATACAGGGACACACGGACAACACCGGTACAGCCAAATACAACCTCTGGTTATCGCAGAAGCGGGCCGAATCGGCCATGAATTACCTGGTTGATAAAGGTATCGACCCGGGAAGACTGACCGCCAAAGGGTATGGATTCGAACAGCCCGTGGCCTCGAATGATACCCCCGAAGGCCGTGCCAAGAACCGCAGGGTCGAGTTCCGGGCACCTCAATAAGTTAAGCTAACTTGAGGCAACAGGAGGGACATCCGATCA
>JBATHN010000238.1:0-4114 GCA_049666885.1 Desulfobacterales bacterium | reverse complement strand
ACATCCGGGCCCTCGGGTTAAGATCGATGGCAATGACCTGTTGGGATTTTTCCATGCCCGCCGTGTATTCATTGGCACCCGAGATGCCGCAGTTGATGATCAATCGGGGGGAGACATACTTGCCGGTCTGCCCGATCTGGCGTTCGTAGGGCAGGTCGCCCCAGTCGATGATGGGCCGGGTGCCGCCCACCGATCCGCCGATGGCCCGTGCCAATGCATGGATGACATCAAAAGAGTCTCCTCTGCCGACGCCCCGGCCTCCAGCCACGATGATATCGGCCTCTTCCAGGTCCAGGTCTTCGGGCGCGGCTTCGATCACCTGCACGGTGCGGGTTTTCAGGTCTTCGAAAGGATCCGTTAACGGAACACTGGTCACCGCGGCCGCCTCCTCCCTGTCGGGTTCCGTGTCGAAGAGCACGGAGGGCAGAAACAGGATAATGGGGGACGGGCGGCTGTCGAGCACCACGTCTTCGAAGAGATACCCATTGGCCACCGGACGAATGGCCCGGGCAGTGCCGTCGGCCGCCATGGAAAAATCCATGGCCCGGGTGACCAGAGCCGTCTTCATCATGGCGGCCACCCGCTGGGCCAGGTCTTCCGTTTCCGATGACTGGGCCATGAGCAGACAGGCCGGATTTTCTTTTTGAACGAGGTCAAATAATGCACGGCCGAAGATTTCACCCTGGTAGCGGGCCATCCGGGCATCGGCGACATGCAGCACCCGGTGCACGCCATAGGCGCCCAGCGCGGCCAGCACCGATTCGGGCGCAGGTCCCAGGGCAATGGCGGTTACCTGGCCCGCATCGCCCAGTTGTGCCATCAGCCGCCTGGCCTCGGTGACGAGGCCGTAGGTGGCGTCCTCGATCTCCTCGTCTCTTTGGTGAACGAATACCCAGATATCAAACATGGCCCCTCCTATATGGTTCTGCCGATGCGATGACCTTCGATAATGGCCATGTCCGTTTTCCGGGGTGCCACACAATCGCCGACCCGGTATAGTTCGTTCACTTTGCCCTTCAGCTCAAAATAAAGGCTGTCGTTGGCGACGTTCCCCGCTGCCAGCACCACCGTGTCGTAACCGTCGAAATCGATCAATTCGTTTGAATAGACGTTCAGTCCCTTGACCAGGGTGCCCTGGATCTCGAGCACCGCAATGTCGGGGGTAAAGGTCACCCCTTTTTGGGCAAGCCGGTTGCGGGTGAGGTAGAGATCCTGAAGGGGGCCCAGGGCCGATCCGATGAAGAGCGCCGCGGTAATCATGTGAACCTGTTTGCCGCGATCCGCCAGAAGCTCCGCCGTGCCGGTGGCCTGATGGTGGCCGTCCTGGTCGATGAGCAGCACCTTGTCGCCGGCCTCGATCTCATTGGTGAGGACCTGCACGGTGGTCACCACCTGAGGCGGACCGTATTCGCCGGGAAACGGGGCGGTTTTAGGGGTCGAGCCGGTAGCGATCACCACCACATCCGGCCGTTCTTTGTGCACCATCTCCGCAGTGGCCTCGACGCCCAGCCGGATGTCCAGTTCGAGCTTGTTCAGCTGGCTCACCAGCCAGCGGGTAACGCCGGTAATCTCCTGGCGCCCGGCCGCTTTTCCGGCAATGATGTTTTGGCCGCCGACCTCACCGGCCTTTTCGAGCAGGACGACGCGATGTTTTCGCAGGGTGGCTACCCGGGCCACTTCAAGACCGGCGGGTCCAGCGCCCACCACCACGACCTTTTTGGGGGTTTCGGCGGGCTTGAGGGTGCCGATGCCAAGGGCTTCTTCTTCGCCGGCGGCCGGGTTGTGCAGGCATCCGAGCCGGTAGCCGAGGCCCATGCGGGCGATGCACCCCTGGTTGCAGGCGATGCAGTTCCGGATGTCATCCGTCCGGCCTTCCATGGATTTGTTGGGCAGCTCCGGATCACAGATCAGGGCCCGCACCATGCCGATCATATCGGCCTGGCCGTCTTCCAGAATCTTTTCCGCCAGATGCGGGTCATTGATCCGGTTGGTGCAGAATACCGGCAGGTTGACCACGGAGCGCATACCGGCAGACAAGGGCACGGTGTAGGCCAGCGGGGTGTGCATGGAGCCTTCCACCAGAAACAGATTGTAGAAGGTGCCCAGGCTGAGGTCCAGAAAGTCAAGTTGACCGGACGCCTCAAGCCTTATGGCCACCTGCTTGGCGTCTTCATGGGTGAGCCCGCCCCGGGGATGCATCTCATCGGCATTGAGGCGGACCCCGAGGGTAAAATCGGGTCCAATCGCCTTGCGAACCGCATCGATGGCCTCGAGGACGAAACGGCAGCGGTTCTCCATGCTTCCACCGTATGCGTCCTGCCGGTGATTGGTCAGGGGCGATAAAAATTGACGCATCAGGGAGCTGTGGCCCAATTGTAATTCGATGCCGTCAAACCCGCCTTCCACTGCATTCTTGGCGCAGAGGGCGAAATAGTCGATGCATTCCTGGATATCTTCGAGTTCCATGGCCTTGCAGGTTTCCCGAAATATGGGATCCTTGCCGGTCGACGGTCCCCACACCGGCAAGCGGGAAATCTTACCGTCCCCCTGCATACCATTGTGGTTGAGCTGAGCGAAGATTTTGGTGTCGTAATCGTGAATTGCAGAGGTCAACCGTTTGAAACCCGGAATCACTTCCGGTTCGTAAACATCGACCAGCTTGTCATAAGGGTGGTCCGTGGGATGGATCCCCATCTCCTCCGTGGTGATCAAACCGACGCCGCCTTTGGCCCGCTCCCGATAATAATAGATGTGCCGGTCGCTGATCAGATTGTCCACCGCATAGTTGGTCATATGGGCGGCGAAATGGATCCGGTTGGGCACCACCGTAGCACCGATTTTGAGTGGTGAAAAAAGATAGTTGAATTCGCTCACAACAGTTCTCCCACCTGTCTGCCTTCGATAATCGCCATGTCAATTCCCCTTGGCGCAACGCAATCCCCGGTTCTGTAGACTTCTTTGACCTGACCTTTCAGCTGGTGGTAAAGGCCGTCATCGACCGTATTGCCCACATCCAGGACCACCGTATCGTAGCCGTCAAAGAGGATGGATTCGTTGGTGTAAATGTCCCGCGCCTTGACCCGCAACCCGCCGGCGCTTGAATCGATTTCCAGGATATCCAGATCGGTTCTGAAGGTGGCACCCTTTTGCAGCAGGCGCTGACGGCCCAGGTAAAGCTCCCCGCGGGGGGCGAGTTCGATGCCGATGAACAGATCGCTGGTCACCATATCCACCTTCTTTCCTTGTTCGGCCAGCAGCTCCGCCGTGGCCATGGCATGGTGTCCGCCATCCTCGTCAATGAACAGCACCTTTTCGCCCACCGGGTGGGTGCCTTGAATAACGTCCCATCCGGTCAGGACGGCCGGCGGCCCATAATTGCCGGGGAAGGGCTTTGAAACCGGTACGGAGCCTGTAGCCACCACCACCGCGTCCGGGGCCTGCTCAAGGATCAGCTCCTGAGTGGCCGTCACTTCCCTATGGATTGTTACGCCGTGTTCGATGAGCATGTGCCTGAGATACCGGATCACCCCCTGCATGGCGCCGCGTCCCGGGCGCATGCCGATGAGCTTGACCTGGCCGCCCACGGTGGCCGCCTTCTCATAGACCGTCACGTCGTGACCGCGTTCGTGAGCCACTCGGGCGGCTTCCATGCCGGACGGCCCTGCGCCCACGACGATGACCTTTTTCTTATAGCGGATGGGGGACCAGGACTCGTCGCCGGTCAGGGGCTCGAAACCGACTTGGGGATTCTGGATACACCCCAACGCCTTGGATTGATTGATACGACCGATGCATCCCTTGTTATCCTTGACACAGTAGCGGATACCGGCCATTCGGCCTTCACTCGCCTTCTTGACCATGTCGGGGTCGCTGATCATGGCCCGAACATACCCCACCATATCCGCCTTGCCATCCGCGATAAGCCGTTCGGCCTTGCCCGGAAAACCGATCTGGTAGCTGGCCATCACGGGAATACCGACCCCGTTTTTGATCTGTTCGGCCACGTCGATGGTAAAACCGAAGGGAATGTGCATGGACGGCATAATCAGGTGAAGATTGTAATAGGTGCCCACGGCGACATTGATGAAATCCACGGCACCGGTGGCTTCCAATG
>JBATHN010000237.1:0-1787 GCA_049666885.1 Desulfobacterales bacterium | reverse complement strand
ACTTCGGTTTTTCTTCCGGCCTCGATGTCCTGAAGCATAGACGTTTTTCCCATGGGCGACAGCGTGGACAGAACCTTGTCCCACGCATCGAGGTCTTTTAGGGTTAGATCGATGTCGATTTTTTGAGCCACTGCAATCACCTCCTGCATCAGTGAGCGCATCAACGCCTTGGCATCCGGCGAGGTTTCAAAAATGCCATAAGGGGCCCGCAGAACAGCCGAGGCCTGATTGATGCCGACGTTGATCATAAATTTCCACCACATCATGCGCATGATATCCGTCGGCACTTCGGTTGGAATCGATGCCCTGATAAGTGCCTCCCGGAGACGCTCAAGCCGGTCGTCGCCGAGGGGATGCGGTCCTTCACCGAAAATGATCTTGCCAGGACTGGTATAATTGAAGCGGTTTCCCTCGTGGATGGCATCGATACCGACGGCAGTCGCGTATACTATTTTCTCCATGCCGCAAACAGAACCGATGATCTCTTCGCTTTCAAGACCGTTCATAACCGAGAGGATGATCGTATCATAATCGACAAGAGCTTTGATATCCTGAAGAGCACCGCGCAAGTGATGATGTTTCAAAGCGACGAGGACGAGGTGGGCCGGTTCTTTAACCTCATTCGGGTGGATGACCGGTACAGCGACCTGTTTCCCGTTCACCGTCAGGCGACCTTCTTTGAGTCGCTTGTAACGCTCACCGCGAGCTACAAATGATACCGAAAAGTCCCCGGCCTCAGACAACATCGCGGCATAGGCAGCCCCCATGGCTCCGGCGCCGATTATCGAGATATTACGAATTTTTTTCATACTAAACCCTTGTTCCTGTCGACGCTTCAAGCACAACTGTCTCTCGCAAGTCATCCGGTCCCGGGACGCAGGTGATGCCTTCCTCGGGCCGGCAATTCCAATCCGGCAGCAGCATTGGCACCGTCGTCACAAACCAGCACCCTGGTCCCGGTGTGGCCGCTACCGTCTCGATATGATCGGTTCGGCAAACTGGCTGTCCACATCCCAGGGGAAAAGGATCCAGGTGTCCTTACTGGCGTACACCTAAGTTGAGCGATTGTCGAGGTTGCCGTAGATACAAGGAAGATTTCGTTGCGCTATATTCGCCTATGCGGTATTGCATCTGACGCCGCAGATGCGGTGAGGTCGGCAATCCCGATGGGTTTCAAATTTAAAAAATATAATCGGTAGAATTCATTGAAAATAAGGCAAGACTACCCCTTTTTAAAATTTGGAACTCTCAATTTAGGGTATACATATTTGAACAAGAGATTGATACACAAGGCTTTTCCTTTTATTTCAATAGATAGCAGGTATTTTAGAGAAGTTCAATACGTTCAAAATATGGGGTTATTTTCAATAGATATGGATTAAAACTACCCAAGTTTTACCCAACCTCAAAAATCCTATGGCATATCGGCCTTGGGATCGAGAGCCGTTTGGGGCTGTCTGAGTAGCCGGCTTCATATACCTGGTCGTCCCCAACCGCAGAATGCAAATAAGATACCTACACATAAACCTTTTAGATAATCAAAGATATAGTTGCGTTTTCAGTTCTGTTTGACTAAACATTAAAATTATATAATTTAAGGTAGATCTAACCTCCTTTTGTGTTGATTTGTAGCGCCCTTCCCCTCTCTCGATGCTGACTTGGACTCAGTTCCTATTGTGGCTTCTCTGACAAAATTTCAAATTCGACTTTTTGTGTTTTTATTAACCCAAAAAAAGGAGGTAACTCCCACCTCAAGAATGTTTTAAGCGCGAATGTATAGTTACCAA
>JBATHN010000236.1:0-2209 GCA_049666885.1 Desulfobacterales bacterium | reverse complement strand
TGGGCACTAACTACAAACTACCTGTGATATTCTTTGCGTAGCAAACCCCTATTGTGAATTTCAGAAATTCATTTCGATTGGCCAATTTATAAAATCCCCCTAACCCCCTTTGTCAAAGGGGAACTTTAGGTGGCTCGATGCATCCTGAAATAATCTCGAATTAAGTTTGAAAACAGGAGCTCTCAATTTCCCATTATCATGATTACGGCAGCGTCGAACCCGCCTATATAGATACAAATTGATTGACAGAAAGGTATAACTGTTATGCATAATTTTCATGCGGTTCAAATACGACAAAGCAAAAAGTGAAAGACTGAAAAAGGACCCGAGACGAAAAATTGGATTCGAGAAAGTCAAAGAGATTTGGACGCATTACCATTATGTAGACTGTCGTTCTGATGATTCTGAACAATTTCGTGCGATTGGGTGGACAAAAGGTAAATTATATACCGTCATTTATGAAGTCAGAGAAGATAAGGGCGGCGAGTATTATAACCTGGTAACCCTGTGGAAATCGACCCAACAGGAGGAAAAATTATATGCGCAAAACAGCTAAAAAAAAGAATCCAACTGCTGATGAGATTGCTGAAATGGCAATGAGCGGGAATGACATTTCCAGATATTTTACCAATAAAGGCGAAATGAGGCCTCCGGTTAAAAGGGTAAACGTTGACTTTACGCTTGACATGTTAAAAGAATTGGATGCCATCGCAAGGGAGTTAAACATCAGTCGTCAAGCCGTGATCAAAACGTATCTGCGTCAGGCTTTAGACCAGCATTATATGGCCCGGCAAAGTTCACGGTAATCTTTTTTTGGGCAGCATGGGTGGATTGATCTAAGGTTTCTTGATCCCCAGTTTGCGAATGCGGGAGCGCAGTGTGTTGGGGTTGAGTTTTAGAATCACGGCCGCGCCTTTGGGGCCGGCGATGCGCCAGTTTGTTTCCTCGAGCGCCCGGCAGATCAATTCCTTTCCGGTTCCGGTTTCACCGAAAACCAGAACACCGGTGTCGGTGGCGGCCACCTGTTCGACCTTGTAGAGAACGTACTGGATGGCGGGTGTTTGGCCGATAAATCCCTCAAAATTGTGTTCCAGCCGGATCTCCTCCTGCAGGTAGGCCGTTTCGTCTTCCAGTTGATTCTTCAAATTTTCGATCTCCGTGTAGGCATCACGCAGATTAATATCCGCCAGTTTGCGTTCTTCAAGCTCAGCCACATTCATGATGCCGTCCACTTCGTACTTGAATGCACGATCCAGTGCCGTCTTCCATGTTGATCCATCAAGTTCTAAGTTCAATCCAAGTTTTTTTTCGAACAATCGTGCGAATTCGACACTTATTCCTTTTAACACGCCATTCTCGTCCAAGTAGGCCCTTGGTTCAAAGTGCTGGTCAACCGCCAGGCGAATAATGGGGTGGGCATTGATCCAGGCTTGCTCCTCGGCGGTCAGGGAGACTGCGTCTTTTTCTTTTTCTGTATATGCAGTGGCCGAAAAATGGAATGATAACAAAAGGAAGACTGCAAGGAGAAATAAAACTAATACTCCGGTTAATCTATGGCCGGAATTGGATCGCTGCGGAGGACGGATAATTTTCATGACATCAAATAGAAACTTCACAATTCAAAAGAATCAGCCAAAGTGGTGGCAATCATTAACCTGCGGTAGAGCTCCCACAATGACGGCGGTTTGAATCGAACAATGCTGTTGGTGGGCAGCTTTTCCTCTGGAATTCCCCAGCGTTTCAACTGTCGCCAGTCGAACATGGGATAATTGATTACGTGAGCGGGATAGATATCCATCGGAGACTCGCCTCTCGGGTGGCGTTCGGCAATGTCGGCACTTCTTTTTCCCTGAGAGCCCCGCTCAAATTTCAAGCGCTCCGGCGACGACAGAATGATACCAACAAGAGGTATATCCCCGCGGCGGCGGCCAAATGCTTAAGTGTATGCCCGCTCACCAAACCCACACCGTTGAATATCTCTCTATCAAAATGCTCGCATAGTTTGGCGATCACATAAGCAGATAGTAATAACCAGTAACCGCTCGTCTTGGTATAAGCAGAGTTGAAACAGACGAGGATGATGGGTATGACGATCATCGGCAGAAACTGGACCAGGACATAAGGCCTCAAGTCACCATTCCCTGTGGTCTCCGTCCAATACCAATACAGTACGGACAGAATCCCGACAGCCAGGAGGGGAATAAAAAGT
>JBATHN010000235.1:0-7562 GCA_049666885.1 Desulfobacterales bacterium | reverse complement strand
GCATAGACATTGCCGTTAATATCCATACGACGGAGGATGCCAGACAATTTCGGGAGGTGTAGGATCTGAGGTTCTGGTCTGTTCTCTTGCACAATCTCCGCGTCTAAATCATTCGATTTTTGGTGCTCAAAATGAGCAGAGAATTTTGTGAACGCCAGATCCAGATCAATTTTGTCCGCCATTTCCTTGACGGTTTGCGACATTTTATCTTGCAGCTGCCGCCATTTTTCGCTTGCCGACTTAACCTGCGCCGACTGTCCCGAAACAGGCATGCTCAAAAGGGTCGCCAACAGTGAACCGTTATGTCCCGCCAACAGCAAGGCGGCCAGCAGCCAACAGCCGAATACCAATCTTGGGCGACTGCCTGATATCTTCAAGTGGGGGATATTCAATAATCGATACCGAATATTCATTTCAATTAGGCGGCACTTTCAGCGCGCGATAAGGTATAGCGGTAATTGATGGATATCTGGAATTTGGCCTGCTCTGCGAGCGGATCCAGGGATACTTTGATGTTTTGGATATAAACGCAGGGAAGGTCTTCTTGAAGCTTATCCAGCCATTGGCTGGCGGCCTTGAAGGTGCCATCAAAAACCAGCTTTATCGGCACTATTCCTTCGCCGGCCACTTCCGTTTGACTGATATATTTGACTTCTTTGAGACCCAGACTCAGAGCACTGGCCTTTAAATTGTTTTCCAGTTGGAGAAGGCCCAATTTTAAAGAGTCAACGCTTTGGGTAAAAGAAGAATACCGTTGCAGTATTTGTGAAATATTTTTGACGTTATTGTTCCAAAACTGTTGATCCCTCAGAAAAATTTCCCTTTGCGCGCGAATTTCTCGGATCTGGTCAATCTTTTCGATATTCCAAAGGTCAATCATGAGAACGCCGGCCCAGACAAGACCGACCATGATCCACCGATTTTTGAATTTGCCTCGCATCATAAATCCAATCGAAAATTGATCAAATAATCCTGGCCGCCTTGGCCCGGTTGGTTCTGGTTCACCTCAAAATCAATATCCGACACCGTCATCATCCGGCGGCCCTGAAAATTCTCATTAATATTGGAAATCAGGGTGGAAAGACATGCTTTAAATTGTTCGGGATCATCGGCTCGAATAACACCCTTTAAATCAATGCCGGGGTTGTCTTCCGTCTCCAAGACCATTTCCTGAATGCGAACATTAGGCGGCAATGATTGGGCTATTTTACGCAGAACTTCTTGAGGCGAGCGTCTTTCCAATTCGTTAAGGATAGCATCGAGCGCCTCATTGTATTGCTGAATTTTGTGACTTTCTTCAGCTGTGAAGCTGTTTCCGCCAATTGTCCTTGGCAGTTGAATCTGATACGACCATTTGTGGAGCACTATCGTTTCCAGTCCCAGCAAAAAAAAGAGTATTAATCCGACGGCAATACCGGCGAATTGAACCGGCTTCCATTCCAACTCTTTCTTCAACACCCGGTGGCAGAGAGACAGAAAGTTTTTGCCGGGCAATATGTCGCTTGGACTCAGAAACCCAATGGCTTCTGTCGCGGTGGCCGAACTTTGCAAGGCATTCGAGCCATTGATCAAGTAATTTAAATCATGGATTTCCCGGCCAAGCACCTCGGATAATGCATGCCCGCTTTCCTTTTCATGGGATACCAGGAATAATTTATCTATTTCGGTCTTGGCTTTTTGTGAGAACAGATAAAGCGACTGATTAAGCTCATAAGCAATGGCATTATAATTATCGGATGACTGCGACTGCTCCCCAATTAAAGGGATACTGCGCGAAAAAAGAAAGTTCCCTTCAAAAAAGAAATACAAAAAACCGATCTTCGGCAGTAGCTGCACAAACCCTTTTCCGCCGTTGTCAAAGTCGGGTATTTCCTGTCTTATTTTCTGCTGCCAGATCAAAGCGGGGCAGGTGATGCGATGCGGCTGTAGATTAAATTGAACCAGTCGGGGGTATAATTTAAAAAATTGAGGATCCTGTAAAAAATAGGCATATACCCACTTGTCGGCCTGTTCTTTCTGGTAAAAAGTGGCGTCAAAAAAATACTTGATTTCCGGTTGATCGGGAAATTGCTCGTGCAGCTTCCTGGCGATAAATGCATCCGCCAAAGATTTCGTGCGGGATTGAAACTTGTAGGACGAATTCCCTAACCAATAGTCCGGTACAACGAGGAGCGTATTCTTTCGATCTCTGATGGATGCAGGAATAATGTCTGCCGGGGGGTCATTAATGAACAACGCCTCGAGAGCGATACTGTCAACGGCATTGCTTTCGCCACGCGAACTTATTTCGACAAAGTAAAGCGTTTCGTCGTCAACAATACTGATTAAATAATTTTGGTGCTTAAACTTCATTTTAGGAGTATCAAGGATTCGGTTTCGCAAGCTGAAAAGCAAGCCGGTTCTCCCGCAAACGGGAACCAAATATCTTTAAATTCTTGGATGATATGCAATATAAGTGCCAAATTATACGGGGTCTTTTTTAACGACGGCAACAACCATTCGTTGGCGAATTTTTGACGGAATCTGCATAAAAAGCCCAAGACATTTCTAAAAGGTGAAAAAATGAAGCGTCAACTTGTATCCAGCGGCAGCCCATACGAGCCGGTGGTGGGTTTTTCAAGGGCGGTGCGGGTCGGTCATTTTGTTTCCGTGGGTGGGACGGCGCCCATCGGCGCAGACGGCAAGACCGCAGCCCCGGGCGACGCGGCCGGGCAGACACAGAGATGTTTCGAGATCATCCAAACCGCCCTGGAAGAGGCCGGGGCCGGTTTAAAAGACGTCGTGCGCACCCGGATCATGCTCAAGCGCATTCAGGACTGGGATGCGGCGGCAAGCGTGCACGGGAGGTACTTCAAGGACATCCGTCCCGCCAGCACCATCGTGCAGGTGGCGGGCTTTATCGAACCGGAGTGGCTGGTGGAGATCGAGGCCGACGCGGTTGTCAGCGATGAAGCGGACACAAACCGTTGAGTCGGTTGGGTCGTTGAGTCCGTTGAGTCTGTTGCGGTAAACAGAATGGCCAATTTTGGTTGTCTATTTTTTTTAGTTTCATTATAGATAGCTCGAATAAAGAGCTAAAAAATGGATCGCCCGGATTGGTCAGCTCTTAGAGGAGGTATCATGCGGAAATCAGGATCTATCGGACTTCTTCTCTTGCTTTTGATGGTAAGCTCAGCATCGTTTGCTTCCAGCGGATACGTGGTCCTCACCTGGAACGACCTCGGCATGCACTGCTACAACCGCGATTTTCAGGATTTGGCAGTACTGCCGCCTTTCAACACACTGTGGGCCCAGGTCGTCAAAGTCGGCGATCCACCGCAGATCGTTACCGGCGGCATAACGGTTTCTTACTCTTTCCCGGACAACACCTATTCGGTGGAGCCCAAGTCGAACTTTTGGAACTACGCGCAACAGCTCTTCGGGGTAAACCTGCCGCCTAACATCGGTCTGACCGGCAAAGGTCTCGCCGGATCGATGGATCTCGACGGTGATCATTTCGTCGCCGAAGGTATTCCGCTGACAGAATACCGTGACAGTGATCCTGCCAACCGTTATCCCTATCAACTCGCCGAGGTCGTGGTAAAGGAAGTGGCGACGGGCACCGAACTGGCGCGCACGACCGTCGTCGCGCCGGTCTCGACCGAAATGCGCTGTGATCATTGTCACTACGACGGGGCATTGGAAGATATCGCAACCGGTCGAATTGAAACCAATATCCTCACCCTGCATGACAGGGAAAACCTCGACGAATACCCGCCTGGCCATACCGGTGCATTGATGAGTCGTCGGCCGGTTCTCTGCGCCGAATGCCATGCCTCGAATGCACTGAGCGCTCCGGGCGCCCCCGGGGTGCCGAACCTTTCCAAGGCGATGCACGAAAAACACGACGACAAGGTGACCCAGGACCTGAACGGTTGCTACTGGTGCCACCCCGGTCCGCAAACGAAGTGTTTGCGGGGCGTCATGGCAGAGCAAAAGGGAATGGACTGCATCGACTGTCACGGCACGATGCAGACCGTGTCCCAGAATCGCTCGCCTTGGCTGAACGAACCGCGCTGCGACGCTGCTGCCTGTCACGGCAGCCGTTACTCCCAGGACCAGCCTCTCTATCGCATGTCCAAGGATCACGGCGGTATTTACTGTGAAGCATGCCACGACAGCACCCATGCCATTGCACCTAGCCGGGAATCCAACGATGCCATCAAGTTCATCGCGTGGCAAGGCCACCCGGGGACTCTTGAAAAATGCACGGTTTGCCACAGCCGGCAGCCATCGGCTGCCGGACCACATGGTATCATGCGGAAGTCCTTTCCGCCGGGTGTCTACCTGCCGCTTCTTCTGGAAGACAAACCATAATGATTCCAATCGGGGTCGAACCTTGATTCTATGAGGTCAAAAAAATGAAGCGTCAACTTGTATCCAGCGGCAGCCCGTACGAACCGGTGGTGGGTTTTTCGAGGGCGGTGCGGGTCGGTCATTTTGTTTCCGTGGGTGGGACTGCGCCCATCGGCGCAGACGGCAAAACCGCAGCGCCGGGCGACGCGGCCGGGCAGACAAAGAGATGTTTCGAGATCATCCAAACCGCCCTTGAAAAGGCCGGGGCCGGTTTAAAAGACGTCGTGCGCACCCGGATCATGCTCAAGCGCATTCAGGACTGGGAGGCGGCGGCAAGCGTTCACGGGACATATTTTAAGGACATTCGGCCCGCCAGCACCATCGTGCAGGTGTCCGGCTTTATCGAACCGGAGTGGCTGGTCGAGATCGAGGCCGACGCGGTCATTAGCGCTCAAACGGATAAAAGTCTATGAGTCTGTTGAGTCAGTCGCGTCAACAGAACTGGTGAAACTTTTTTGAGAGACTGGCAACTGTGGTTTTCTGTCTCATCTGGCCCTCGCCTAACCCTGCTCTTCTCCTGGCTTTTTGAAGGTTGTCTTCGACAGTCGCCCGGAGTTCTTCCAGTGTTTTGGCCTTTGAGATGCTGCCGTTTATGACTATGGTGGGAGTACCCCTGACACCCACGATGTGGCCCAACTGGGCATCCTTATGGACTCTCAGGATGGTCGCCGGGTCATTCATGTCTTTTTCAAATTTTTCCATGTCGAGGCTCAGCTCGCGGGCGATCTCCCGGAACTTTTGATCGTTCAGGCGATCGTAATTCTCGAATAGCCGGTCGTGGTACTCCCAGAATTTTTCCTGCCTTTGGGCCGCCGCTGCCGCGATGGCGGCTTTTTTCGCATATTGATGACCCACTAAGGGGTAATTCTTGAAGATCAATTTCACATCTTTCGGATATTGCTCGAGCAACTGCTCGAGGAGAGGAGCGATCCTCGCACAGGCCGGTCACTGAAAATCGCTGAACAGGGTTATGACCACGGGTGCAGTCGGCGGGCCTTTAAAAGGCGACAGGCTCAGGTCTGTGTACTGAGCGGTGCCGGATGAATACTGTACGTCCCCCGCTATGCAGCCGGGCGTATTCACTAGCACACCTGTGATAATTATGATGGCAAGAGAAAGCCCGACCGTCATATTTTTTAGTTTCATTTTAAGCTCCAAATTCATTTTATAGTTTTTTAGGCTTTAACCGTTTTTAACCTGTTTCCATGAAAATTGCCATTTTAATTGACCGAAATTAAGTCCATGTCGAAATTGAGATCTTGTCGGCCACGGCGCCGCGATTGATGTAGGCGGTCTCCGCGGGGATAAAGAGCTGTCGTTTGGCAAGCTTTTTCAACGGCTACAGAGCTTAAAAGTAACTGAATTGAGTTTTGACCTAAATAGTGTCCATCCGCGGTTGTATAAAGGGCCCTGATAAGTTTCCGATCCAGAAATCGCCATTTTTTGCAAGTTTAAGGGAATCAAGGAATTGCACGGAGGCGTACTTTTGTAGGCCGCACAAGCGATTCCGTAGACCTGTCACGCTACAGGCGTGATTGACGCCGACCTGTCCCGGAGCAGGCGGGGAATTGCGGAAAAGGGCCATTTATGGACGGAAACTAAATAGTAGTCACGCCGTATTGATGGGTCAAAAAAACGACTGGCAAGACACGGGCTTTGTATTGGGATTATCGGGGATGCAGCAATTGCGCATCGGGTAACGATAGTGTGGGTCTGCTGAAAAGTAATTGTGCGGTCAAAAAAAGTTAAACGGGGCATTGTGACCACTATTAACGAATGTTCAGCGTGATCGGCAGGTTGAATTCGACGACATCGCCGACGCCGACCCCATTTTCTTCGAACCAGCCCTGGTTGACTTCCAGGGCATAGAGCGCCGGGACGGGCGATGCATAGACTGTTGCGGTTGGTAAGGGATTCATTTTCTGGATGCTGTCAATGCGGCCGTCAGTGTCGATGAAGGCGATGGAGAGCGGCATGCGGGTATTCTTCATCCAGAACGTCAGGATCTCGGGTTCCGCATAAACGAATAGCATGCCCCGATTTGTCGGTAGGCTCTCACGGTGAGAAAGACCGCAGGATCTCGTTTCGGGTGTCGTTGCCAGCTCGATGGTGAGATCGTGCCCCTTGACGGCCACCCGAACTGTCGGCAACTCAAACGGGCAGGACCACCCTTGATCGGCGGGAAAAGTGAATATGATCCCGATCAAAACGACTATCCGAAGGGGTTTAAAAACCAATGTATCAACCAGTATCATCCCCTGAGCGTCCGCATTGCTTTGTAATCATAGTCTTTGCTAAATTTGATCTGACTGGCCAATTCACTCATATCCTTTCGCTTTTTAAGCCGAATGAACTCTTCGAGAGCCACATGGATCAGCTCTCTTACTGTTTTCGCTTTACTGCATGAAAGCGCCTGATTTAATAATGCGTCGTCGATGTCGATTTTGAGGCGCATGTTGACCTCCGCTTTCTATAATGCAAAAAAAATCGTTTAGCCATCGGCTCACCGCCCGATTTGTTTTATCATCATACTCTTTGCATAAATTTTTCACCTTGGTGAAAAATTTATTTTTATTCGATCGAGGTCAATCCCCTCCACACCGCATATTTGGTGAGTTCGGCCACGGTGTGCAGGTTGAGCTTGTCCATGCCGTTCTGATCCGGCATGCTTGACAACGTTGAACACCAACTCACTTATGGCCTTGTATCCGGCCACACGAGACTCTCTCTTAATAGTGCCACTCAACGATTCGCATTCAATCCTTGAATAAACTCTTTCAATCCCTCAATGCCTGTCCGATGGCATTGGCTGTACCTTATCAATCGATACCAATTGGGCAATTTTATAGGCATATGTTCAAAAATTATCCCGAAAACTTGCACGGTTTGCCAAGTGCACGATTAGTTAATGAATCTGCCTGCAGCAAGCTGCAGGGTATCAAAGCTGTTTGATTTTATCCCCTCACCCTAACCCTCTCCCCCGGGAGAGGGAATCTGTGGTGACCCTGTAGCGAGCTACAGGGAATTATCAAGTTAAAAACAGCAAAGGATAATCCACTTCGTCGAATTATGAATGAAAACCGAAATTTGAGATTATATCTTTTTCCGATGTTTTCGCATCATTGTCAAATCCGGCCGCATTTGTTAAGAGTGAGCATATGCCGAAA
>JBATHN010000234.1:0-2809 GCA_049666885.1 Desulfobacterales bacterium | reverse complement strand
CGTCGACTCCATGAAATGGGCATCCTTAAGGGAACCGAGGTGACCATTGAAAAATACGCTCCCCTTAAAGATCCGATGGAACTGGTCGTTAAGGGATATCACGTCTCGTTGCGCGTCGAGGAAGCGGCCCAGATCAGTGTCCTCAATGTGAAATAACCTCTTACCGCGAATAGCAGGAAGACTGCCTTTGTTTTTCCAATTCTGCACGGGGTCGTTGACGGCCGATTCGAATATACCTGTAGATGTCGTGATGACGCGCGACGATTCACCGTACAATCAATGTGGCCGACCCGTTTACCACAGCTGCGGTTGCACTGACATCGCGATCAGAGAGTCATTTATGGACGGAAACGAAACAGGGTTGTCGTCATGCCCCACAAACGGCTGACGATTGCGTTGGCCGGAAACCCCAATTCCGGCAAAACCACCATTTTCAACCGCATAACCGGTACACGCCAGAAAGTCGGCAACTGGCCCGGTGTGACGGTGGAGAAAAAAGAAGGTACGGTATTCAAGCATGGCTATGAATTGAAAATCATTGATTTGCCCGGCACATACAGCCTGACACCGTATTCCATCGAAGAAATCGTCGCTCGCAATTACATCCTCGACGAGACCCCGGATGTCGTCATCGACATCATCGACGCCTCCAACCTCGAGCGCAGCCTCTATCTGGCAACTCAGATCAGGGAACTCGACTGCAAGGTGATTTTCGCCCTCAACATGGCCGACCTGGCCAGCTCCCGAGGCAGTAAAATCGACGAGATTAAACTATCCGAACTGCTGGACGTTCCCGTTGCCTTCACTGTCGGCAACAAAAACGAGGGGATCGACACCCTTCTCGGCATGGCGATCGAAATAGCGGAATCAGACACATCCGCCCATCCCGCGCGCCGGGTTCAATACAGCAAGGATATCGAGGAGGCTGTCGACAAACTGCGACAGCTGATCGATGCGAACACCGCTGGAAGACTGCCGTATGACACCCGCTGGACCGCCATCAAGCTTCTCGAGGAGGACAAAATTGTCAAGGAGCGGCTGGTTGAAAAAACAGGCGCCGTAGCCGACGGTATTCTGCAACTGACCGGTTCATTGCGCGCCCATCTGCGGAATCGGTTCGACGACGAACCCGAGATCATTATGACCGATGAACGCTACGGCTTTATCGCGGGTATCGTCAAAGAGGTTCTCGTCGAAACGAACCTTCGGCGCATCGACATGTCGCGGAATATCGACCTGGTGCTGACGAACCGGTACCTCGGGTTTCCGATTTTTATATTTTTTATCTGGGCCATGTTCCAGTTGACATTTACGGTGGGCGAGTATCCAATGGCGGTGATGGCGGCCGCGGTCCACGGTGTTTCCGCCCTTTTGTCGCATCTTTTGCCCGCAAGCCTGATCAAAGATCTCCTTCTCGACGGGGTCGTGGCCGGTATCGGCAGCGTTATCGTCTTTTTGCCCAACATCCTGATTCTCTTTTTTTGCATCGCTCTCTTCGAAGACACCGGTTACATGGCCCGTTCGGCGTTTCTGATGGACAAAATCATGCATCTGATCGGCCTGCACGGCAAGTCGTTCATCCCGATGCTGATGGGTTTCGGCTGCAATGTGCCGGCCATCATGGCCACCCGCACACTGGAAAGTGAAAAGGACCGGATTCTCACGATTCTGATCACACCCTTCATGTCTTGTTCGGCCAAGTTGCCCGTTTACATTGCCCTGGCCGGGACCTTTTTCGGCGTGCGGGCCGGCAGCGTCATTTTCGCGATTTACCTGTTGGGAATCGTCTTATCCATGATCACCGGTCGGATATTTCGCTCCACCCTCTTAAAAGGCGCCGATGCCCCTTTTGTCATGGAGTTGCCGCCCTACCGGGCTCCGATGCTGAAGAGTCTTCTGATTCACATGTGGGACCGCAGTAGAATTTTTCTAAAAAAAATGGGAGGGGTGATCTTGGTCGGCTCGGTGGTCATCTGGATTTTGACCGCCTTCCCGCGGACGGGTGTTTTTTCGAGGGATTACGCAGCTGAAGCCGCCCGCACCGCCGCCACCTATGAAAATAAGATCCAAACGGCACCGGAGGGTGAAAAACTGCTGTTGGAAGCCCGCCAGGATGAAGACCTTGCCGCCATAGAACGCGCCCGGCAGGCAGAGAGAATCGAATACTCGCTGATGGGGCGCATTGGAAAGGCCCTGGCACCGGTTTTTGTGCCGCTCGGCATCGACTGGCGGGGCGGTGTGGCCCTCGTGTCCGGTTTTGTGGCCAAGGAGATCGTGGTGAGTACGCTGGGGGTTCTGTACGCTGCGGATGAAGCTGAAAAGTCGGATGCCCTTCGCACGGCTCTGAAAGCCTCCGGTATGACCCCGCTCTCTGCTCTTTCGATGATGATCTTCGTGCTGCTCTACCTGCCGTGCCTGGCGACGGTGACCGCCATCCGGCGAGAAACCGGTTCCTTAAAGTGGATGTTTTTCAGTATTTTCTACAGTACCACATTGGCGTGGATCGCGGCTTTTTGCGTGTATCAGGGGGGGTGTTTGCTCGGTTTCAAATGAAAGCTCAGATATATGGGGCGGAAAAGCGGAATGGCGGAAGTGCATGGGAATCGAACCCACCCGAGACGGTATTAGCGCCTCACACCGGATTTGAAGTCCGGGAGCCCCACCAGTGAGCTGCGCACTTCCGTAAGTGGGTTATAATATAGCGACCGTTTTTTTTGTCAACCAGTTTGTCCGGCATAGCGTGCAATTGAGGAAAGATATAAGGGATAGCCCATGATCGACAGGAATCGATTGGCCGAGACGTTTCAAT